>JADFYH010000010.1 GCA_015233135.1 Deltaproteobacteria bacterium | reverse complement strand
AGTCAAAACAACACCCCAAACAAGAAGTGATTGACTTTAGAAAAGAAGAAGGCAAAGGGAAAAAAATAGAAATCAAGAAACTTCTCGCCTTATCAAAAAAAACTACCCCCAGTAATTAAATGCATCTTTTGAATCTAAGCCCCTCGGCAGAGCTAATCCAGCAAAGTTATTGGTGTATTGTCTTGAAAAAAAATAGGGAATGCAAGTGCAAGATCGGATCTTGCCCTCTAAAAATCCCTACTCCCTACTTCCCCAGCTCTCTTCCTCAACCGCAGCGCCACTAAACCCAGCAGACTGAATAAAGAGTAGGGCAAGCCAGGGGCAACCGTCTCGGTCAAACTACAACCACCCCCGCCGCCGCTAGGAGGAGGAGCGGGACTCGCAGCCCCATCGCCCAAACTCCCTGCAGTACCAGAGCCTGGGGCGCCGGAAATTGGGCCAGTCACATTAAGAATGAAGGTTGTATTGTTGCTCAACGTTTCGGCAAGCCCACTCACGGTGACCGTACTACTTCCTGCAGGAATAGCCGCAGGCACAGTGAGAGTAAGAATTCGCGCATCTCCTGTGGTGGTGGTATCCCAAGTTGAGGTAACTCCAGTGGGTAAGCCTGTTAAGGCCAGACCTACAGGGGTTGTAAACCCGCCCGTGCGCGTAATGGCCACATTGACAGTGCCCGAAGCACCCTGAGTGATGGCAACGGGAGTGGGGGTAGCAGACAAGGTAAATCCTGGAGTTGTAGCCCCAGCTGCTGGGCCTGTACCGCTACCACCACCTACCGCTGGTGTAGCTTGCACAGTGAGGGTAGAAGGAAGATCGTGCGTTACTCCAGCGGCTGTAAGTCGAACGCTGTAATTATAGGTACCCGCAGGCAAATTACTTGGAATAGCTAAGCTTAAAACAGTCTGTTTAGCACCACCATAAGAAATAGTTGCAGGGCTGAATGTTAAGCCATCGGGAGTCGCTAAACCAGTGGCAGAAGCCGGAGCACTAACAAAAGAGACTTGAACATCAGGAGTAAAATGATCACCCGTAAACGAGTTTACTCCCACCTGTATGTTTGCAGAACGAGTACCCGCAGTCACACTTTGAACGCATCCAGCACATCCATAACCAAAATCTCGAGTTGATGAAGAGAGGCTATGAATTGCCTGTACAACAAAGTTATTGGCTATTTCTGTATCAAGATTTCTTGTACTCTCTGCATGAACAGCGGCGAAAAGACGGACTTCTCCTCCGGCAATGGTTTCATTAGAGATATTGGCATGAAGTACGATTTTGTCGCCCACTGCAAAGCGTTGAAGAATGCACTGATAATGAGAGGGGTCTTCTGGAGACAAAGTATTCCCACTTGTAAAATCGTTGCAACGAGCTGAAACATAATGCCCACTCGCAGGTCTGAACGAATCTGCATCGAAGGAGACCGTGCGACCAGCAGAGGACAAAATCACATCCAAAATTACCTGAGTCGGCATGGCTAAAGAAGGATTGAGCACTGCCGAGAATGACTCATTGGTGTCAGCAGAGAAAGAGCCAAAGTTAGATACGGAAACATTGAAAATTCTGGACGCAGCACCCGGAGAAGAATCTTCGTTAATACCCACACTTAAATTTTGAGGAGAAATGTTAACAAAGGCTCCAATATCACAAATAGTACCCGCATTATAGGTTACGCCGCGTTGGTCTCTATCACTTGCTGCCCCATCCGAATTACAAGACATTCCCCTTCCCATCACAGGCTGAGGGTTAGATAATTTGCCGCTTTCTTCCAACTTGGTTTCAAATGCATGAGTTTGGGTATAGCCGCCATTATCTGCTAAGGGTAAAAGCAGGGGGTCTTGGCTGGTTGCATCATTATTCGCTGTTACAGGGGGATACCTCATTACAGTACAACCGTTCATATTTTGAATAAGATTACCCCCGATGGAATCCAAGGTCTGGCTACAATCCGCCGCTGCCGCTTGCTGATTTCCATTAATGGAATTGTTGGAAATGAGGGAGTTCTTCAAAATCACTTTAGGGTATTTAATTGTCGTACCATCACTCAGTGTCACGGAGGCAGGATTATAAATACCACCCCCTGTAGAACGGGCGGTGTTAAAGGCAAGCGTCACATGGGTTAAAGTCATGTTGGGGGTGGCGGATGGAATGTCACTACACACTGTAGTAGTTGCTGCTGCCCCAGGATCTCTCTCATCATGACAGGCAAGAGCATAAGAAACAATATGAGCAAGCCCGCCTCCGGTAGCTGCTGAATTTCCACTAAGAGTCGTATTGGTGAGACTCGCCTGGCCATTCACAAAAATCCCCCCACCCGCATTGGCCGCGCCATTGTGACTGAGTGTCACTCGATTCAAAACACAGTATCCAGTTGCGACTATGGCCGAGTTGCAATAAATAGCTCCACCACTTTGCGAGGCTTGATTGGAATCGAAGCTAGAATCGGTGGCGCTAAACATCCCCCCGTCTTCCACATAAACCGCAGCGCCATCCAGGGTCACATGAAAACCAGAAATAGAGGATCTGTTTACAGACAAGTTGGCCCCTGGCCTAACAAGCGCAAAACCCCCTTTGTCAACGTCAACACGAGGAGCTACCCCTCCAACAAAGTGAATATTATTGAGAACAAGCCGAGTTTGCGATCCAGAACCATTTCGAATCTTAAATAAACAATCATCAAAAGTAGGAGCGACAGAAATGGTCGCACTTTTCGTGGGGTCCTCTGTTTCTATTGTTAACGTCCCCTCGGTAATGTCTATATCTCCTGTATTCCCTGCATCCTCATTGGAACCTGCAAGTGAAATCGTGTAGGAATTATCGCTTGCCAAAACAATACGATCAACACCACCAATAGATCCCGATATTGGCTGACAGCCCCCCACCGACCGCTGCGCATTATGTGAAAGAATGGCCTGACGAAGGGAGCATCCACTACCGTAATTAGAATCACTAGGAGTTGGATCATCCAGGCGGCTTACACGGATATCAGCAGCTTTTGAAACCGTTGGAAAAACCAAACTTGTTAACAACGCCGCAGCTAATAATGTTTTTTTCAACATATAACAAATCTCCTTATATCCCCCCACAGGATATATCGGGCATTCCCCTACGAAAAGTTGCTAGCCTACTGCACTAATCTCCCTCGGCAAGGCTAAGCCAGCACAGTTATGGCTGTACTGTCTCGAAAAAAAATATGGAATGCAAGGCTAAGTATTTATTTCTTTCCTCGCCATCTTTCCAAAAAATCTTTACAATTTTAGACATGCCTCATTTCTCTTTAATTAGCTTTATCGGTGCCGTGGCTATTTTTTTGTATGGGATTCGCGTGAGCCGTAATGGTTTGCAGCTTTTGGGTGGAGATCGTTTGAGGGGTTTTATTTCTCAACTCACCGACAAGCGCATGAAAGGCTTGCTGGTGGGTATTTTTGTGACCCTGATTCTGCAATCTTCTTCCGCTACAGCAAACATGCTGGTTTCTTTTGCGGGAGCCGGGCTTTTGACTTTAACTCAGGCGATGGGCGTTTTGCTGGGGGCAGACATTGGAACCAGCTTGGTAGTCTTACTGCTCTCCATCCGTCACTTTGGCGATTATGCCATGTTGTTCCTCGTATTTGGGGTCGCCTTCGATTTCATCAGTAGCACTAAGAAGGCAAAATACCTCAGCATGATTCTCCTGGGTTTTGGTTTCATTTTTTTGGGGATGCGACTCATGACCGAGCAGGCCTTGCCTCTCAAGGAAATTCCCCTCTTTACCCAGCTCATGAGTTTACTGGCCGAAAATAAAGGCTATGCCTTTGTGTTTGCTGCCTTCATCACACCCTTTCTTTCAAGCGCAGGCACCTTGGGCTTATTGATTGCCTTTTCTTTTTCCGGAATTTTAAATTTCGAGCAATCCCTTCCCATGATTTTGGGGGCCAATATTGGAACCTGTTTTACTTCGGTCCTTTCTTCCATCTCCGGGGGGACTTCCGGAAAACAGGTGGCCTTTGCCCATCTGGTGTTTAAGGGATTGGGGGTGGTGATTTGTTTCCTCTTTCTGGACGAATTCAGCCACCTGGTTTTCTGGCTTTCTCATCGTTTTCCAGGAGTGGAATTAACTCAAAGTGGTTTGATTGCCTTTACCCATATTCTGTTCAATTTAATGCTTTCATTTTTCTTCTTTCCCTTTGTGAGACAGGGCGTGTGGCTGATAGAAAAATTACTTCCGCCCACACCAGCAGAGCTTGAAAACCCCTTTGCTCCCCGTTACCTGGATGTCAAAAATCTGGATACCCCTTCGCTGGCCTTTGCCAATGTAAGGCGCGAGCTGCTTCGCGTTGCGGACCTAGTGTTTGTGATGTTTCGTTGTTCTATCCAGTGTTACGAAAAATATAACCTCGAACTAGTGCAAGAAATAGAAGCCAAAGATGACAAAGTGGATTTTTTAGACCGTGAAGTGAAAATTTTTCTCACCAAACTTTCCCAGGAAAACCTCACTTCAGAACAGGCAAAGCTCTCTATGACACTGTTGACCATGACCGGGGCACTCGAGGAGATTGGCGATATCATTGTGCAAAATATTTTGGACATGGCGGGTAAAAAAATCCATCGATCGCGAACATTTTCTGAAGAAGGCTGGAAAGAAATTCTGGCTTATCACAGCAATATTCTGCAAAGTTTTTCCTGGGTCATTTCGGCCCTCACTTCCAGCAATCGGGAGCTTTGCCACAAAGTGATTCGCAGCGTGGAGCATTTGGTGAAGGATCACGAAGAACTGCGCAACAAACACCTGGCCAGACTCCAGTCGGGTTTAAAAGAAAGTATCGAAACTTCTTCGATTCATCTGGATACCTTGTCCGCTTTTTCAAGAATTGCATCTCTATTGCAGGAGCTGGTGACGCCTCTTTTGGAAATGAATGTCTGATAATGACTTTATATTCTAGCGGCCAAGATTGACGGGATTACTTTGTAAATTTGATCGCCGTTCCTTCGCAGGAGGCGTGGACGCTGATCCAAGTTAAACCCTCGCGTCTAATTGAAGGGGCTTCGCAATGTTTAAGAACAACCGCCTGAGCCCCAAGCTTATGGGCCTGGCGAGCCAATTCTGTCCGGGCTTCTTCGACCTTCGGTTCGGTGGCACTGACGGGTCCCAGGACTTCAAATTTTTGGGTGGGAGCCTGATTGAGAATTTGAGGCAGATTATCTTGAGTAAAACTCTTTGTTCCCGGCAGGAGACAAAGCATACAAAAGATAAATTGCAAGTAAACTCTTTGAAGCTTCATGGGCGAATGAAAACGCTTCTTTTAGAGAGAAAGCAATATTTTTTTTCTTAGGAAGCCAGCCAATTTCCAAGATGCTCTCCCAGCCAATCGGTTCCAATGTAGTGCCCGAGTCCCGAATAATGGATGGCGGCTCCCAAAGCTATTCCGGCGGGGATGGCCACTGCGAGTTGACCGGCCCTGCTTGCCGTGGCCAGCAGCGTAATCCCACGACCCAGTGTAGAAATGCCCGGGCGAGCTGCCCCTGCAATATCGTTTGCAACCACCCGACCCAGTGAAGTGAGAAAAGGGATTCCTTTGCCAGAAGCTTTGAGTGCATGAAAAAGATGGACTAAATAAACACCCGACAGTGCAGCACTCGCGGTTCCCACTATCTTTGTGGAGAGAGGGGTGGTTTCACTTTCCAGACTTTCTCGGAGCGCGTTGATTTGTGCCAGGTTCAGTGCTTCGCAAACATTAGTTTCCGAACAGCTGTGAGGCAGTTGATGAGTTCGCTCGTAACGATCCAGTCTGGCCAAAGCGGCATCCCGCGCAGACGCAGTAGTGACGAGAGAACGGCTGAGGCCCAAATTTCCAGTATCTGCAGAGGAGCCATTCAAAAACAAATCGGTTTGATGAACAAGGGCTTGAGCGGTGCGGATTTGTCCCGCGCTGAAAATAGCGTCTCGATTGACCTCCACACAAGTCTCCGCCGCGCAGCCATCTACCCGCAAACCGGCATAGGCCGCGGGAGAGTTGGCTGAATCGCTACGCTGAAGAAATGGGCCATTAAGACAATAATCTCCAGCATAGGCCACGAAGCTTCGAATAGGATTACACATAAAATTCTCCCTGACTCTCCCCAATCCCTTCCCATCAAGGGAGAGGGGGCTTGGGAAGAGGAAGTTTTTTGTTTATCTTCCTTCTCGGAGTGTTTCTCCTGCCTGTCCGATTCCGTGTTCCGTTTCACGCAAGACTGTATCCATTACTCCTTCACGTACTCCTTCACGGCGGATTTCCGTAGGTCCGCCTCTGTGACCACCGCCACCCCCACCTTCAGGCCCACTGGGTGGATGATCTGTACCTTCAGGATTGTTTGGACTGGCAGCTTCGGGATTGTTTGGACTGGTAGCTTCGGGATTCAGTATTTCATCTAGGAAAGCAAGAGATTCAGGAGCTCTGCTGTTGGGGGATACGACAATTTTCCCGGGAGGGCGGGTTCCTAGTATTCTATCTATAAAACCAAGGCCCTGTTCTCTGGGTGAGACGAGAGAAGCACTAGGATCTGTTGCGAGTTGTCTTTGATAAGCTGTTCTTAGGGAGTCAAGACGTGACGGCAGGGATCGGTACATTCCTAGAGCGTGACGGTCAGTTTGGCTAGTAGCCCCGCTATATTCTGCAGCTCGGCGCTCATACAACTGTCTTAAGGCGATGAATACACTATCAAGAACTCTCATCTGTGCCGCTGGGGGAAGACCTTCAAAGTCTCTGTCGAGATGTCTCTCTGTGATCCACGATGATCGGGCATCTTGTCTTGCAAGCCAAGCTTCATGCGCCCTAGAGGCAATTACTTCGGCCTCGCTGTCGGGTCTGACGGGGTCTCCTCCGCCTCGATCGGCCGAATACGCATACATTGCATCGACGGTGTCGGTAGCAAGTTCCAAAAGATCTAATCCATACCGATTATTCCGATGCAGTTCTTCGTAAAGGGCAGTAATGCGTGCTTCACGCTCTGTCGCCAAGTGGGGATCAATTCTCGGATTTGGGGGAATGCTTCCCACGACCGCTGCGCCTACAGCCGTTGCGGTAAAGAGGAAGAGATTGCGCAGGGAAAGATTGGGTCGTAGGGCCGCGGCGAGAGTGAGAGGATCCGAGGAAGCAAGAGTAAAAGATGAACCATTATTACTCGGAGTGGAATCCGTTGCTGGATTTACATTTGCAGCTGACTGACTGACTGACTGCGTCAGATGTGAGGTAGCCCAGGCGCAGGCCAGAAATGAAGTTACGTACAAAATCCATCATAAAGATCTCCTTTGACCGGTTAAATGTTTTTTCAAGACCCGCAGGACTGAGTGTTTCCAGCCTTTGCGATTAGAGTTATCGGGGAATGGGCGAGAAAGTTGCTGAAAAAAATAGAGTGCTTTTTGTTTTGAAATGTTTTTTTGTGTAATTTTAAATACTTAATTAAAGCAGATTTTTTTGTAGATTGTAGATTTTGTATGTCTTGAGAAACGCATTGTTATCGAATTGGACGGTGGGCAACATGCTGCAGCTCAAAGTAGTGAATGAACCCCTCACCCTACCCTCTCCCCCAAGGGGAGAGGAGATTGTTAAAAGTCCACTTTTAAAATTTAGGTAACATGCTTTTAGCTTTTCTTACTTCCTCATATTCGAGGCCAGCACTGTTTTTCGTATCCGAATACTCTTGGGAGTTACTTCCACCCATTCGTCATCTTTAATAAACTCAATCGCTTTTTCCAAGGTCATGGGAACAATAGGAGTAAGGGTCACGTGCTCGTCTTTACCCGAGGCGCGCATGTTGCTGAGTTTTTTCTCGCGGCAGACATTCACGTTTAAATCGTTGTCGCGATTGTGTTCGCCGACCACCATGCCTTCATAAACCGGAACGCCTCCATCCACAAACAAAACACCGCGAGGTTCCAGGTGAAATAAACCGTAAGGAACCGCAACCCCTTGTCGATCGGAAATTAATGATCCACTTACTCGGCTTTTAATTTCACCGCGCATGGGTTCGTATCCCAGTAAGTAAGAATTCATTAGACCTACGCCTTTGGTGTCGGTCAAAAATTCATTTCGGTAACCAATGAGACCGCGAGAAGGAATAGAAAATTCCAGGCGAATACGGCCTGAGCCGTGGTTTACCATGTTCATCATTTTTCCCTGGCGCAGGGCCAGTTTTTCGGTGACGAGACCCATGAATAAATCGGGGATATCGACAAATAAATGTTCAATGGGTTCCAGTTTCTGTCCATTTTCTTCTTTGAAGATAATTTGAGGGCGACCCACGCAAACTTCAAAACCTTCGCGCCTCATGGTTTCTAAAATGATGGCCATCTGAAATTCACCACGGCCTTTGACGACAAAGCTGTCTCCTTCATCACTCATTTCCACTTTGATGGCGACATTATGCAGGGTTTCTTTTTGCAGCCTGTCCCAGATGCGTTGCGATTGAACCAGCTTTCCTTCACGTCCTGAAAAGGGAGAAGAATTGGGCATGAATTTCATCGATACCGTGGGTTCATCCACCACCAAGCGTTTGAGCGCCTTTGGATTTTCCACGGTTGAAATGGTGTCACCAATCTCTACTTCTTCAATGCCGGATAAAATAACGATTTCACCCGCAGGCACCGTATCGACTTCTTGAAATTTCAAACCCTCATAAACCTGTAGACAAGAAACCTTGAGGTTTTTGGGAATCCCTTCACGGCCGATGCGTACGAGTTGGTCGTTCTTTTTTGCGTCTCCATGAAAAACACGGCCAATGGCCAGGCGTCCCAGATAATCGGAATAACCCAGATTAGTGACCAACATCTGAAAGGGTTCGCCTTCTTCATGGCTAGGAGGAGGAATTTTTTCCAAAACGGCATCGAAAAGCACGGATAAATCGGTGGAGGGATCTTCTAATTTATTTTTGGCGATTCCTTCGCGACCGATGGCGTAAATAATAGGAAAGTCAATCTGGTCTTCGCGGGCATCCAGGTCGATAAACAAATCGAAGACCTCGTTGAGGACTTCCTGAGGGCGGGCATCTGCACGGTCAATTTTATTAATGAGGACGATGATTTTGAGATTGGCTTGAAGTGCCTTCGAAAGCACGAAGCGGGTTTGAGGCAGGGGCCCTTCGGAGGCATCCACGAGTAAGATACAGCCATC
This sequence comes from Deltaproteobacteria bacterium, assembly GCA_015233135.1. Taxonomy (NCBI): domain Bacteria; kingdom Pseudomonadati; phylum Myxococcota; class Myxococcia; species Deltaproteobacteria bacterium. Next base: position 77,244 of record JADFYH010000010.1, on the reverse strand, counting down.
GACCATTTTTAAACCGCGTTCGACTTCACCTCCAAAGTCTGCATGGCCTGGGGTATCGATGATGTTAATCTTGATGCCTTTCCATTGCACGGCGCAGTTTTTGGCGGCGATGGTGATTCCGCGTTCGCGTTCAAGGTCCATGTTGTCCATCATCCGATCGGCGGTTTCCTGATTGGCGCGAAAGGTTCCTGCCTGGCGCAGCATGTGGTCAACGAGTGTAGTTTTACCATGATCGACGTGGGCTATGATGGCAATGTTTCGGAGACTTGGGTTTTGTAGGGTATTCTTCATGGGGGAGGCTTAGATACTGAGTTGGAGGAAAAGTCTACCTTTTTCTCGATCATCGTACCCATGTCATCCGAGATTAACCGATCACCGCTTTTTGAAAAAATCGCGTAAGGTGGAAACTTAAGTTTTACTCTTCAAGATCATCAACAAGGTAATTACTTTTGTAGAGGCATTTCCAAAACCACTTTTTGCCCCCAAGGCCACCTCCTCATTTACCTTTTCCCCATTGTTAGCACGCTGAACAATTTTTGCTGCCTCTTGATGAAAGAGCCGGTGAGTTTCCTTAAGTTGGCCGAATTCCGGAAGGGAGGCATGTTTTGCACCCTCTCCATGGATCCACTTTCCCAAATCGCAGCGATTATCGGGTTCCACCTCCACCGGTTTGAGAGAAGCATCGGGTTTGTTCAAATATAAACCCAATTTGGTCTTCCAGACACTGTGTGCCTTAATCGCATCATCAAAATTCATAATGCCCCCTTTCTGGAGATTGTAGTTGAGAGAACACTATTTTCAAATTAAAAAATAGGTCGATTTTTAAAAATCGGCGATTTTGGCGCAAAGAATATTTTCTCGGGTCTTGCTATTTTTCTTTTGCCTGAGTAGGCAGGAGGGGGGTTGGCTTATGAAATATTCACGTCAGTTGAGCATTTTGTTCTTTGCAGTTTTATTAATAACCGCAGTTGCCTGTGGTAAAAAAAATGGGGAGGAAAATACGCCCCCACCGACCACCTCCTCTTTGGACGATAAAGGTGTGGGGCCCGTGAAGAGTCTGACGCTAGTGGCCTTGGACCCCTCGCTAGCTTCTAAAGGGCAACAGCTGTTTCAATCCAGGTGCAGTGTTTGTCATAAAATAGAGGAAAAATTTGTGGGCCCTGCCTTAAAGGCTGTTACCCAGCGTCGCAGCCCTGAATGGATTTTGAACATGATTTTAAATCCTCAAGAAATGACTCAAAAAGATCCTGTAGCCCACGAACTTTTAGCCATCCATTATGTACAAATGACTTTTCAAAATGTGACGCAGGAGGATGCCCGGTCTATTTTGGAATTTTTTAGGCAGAATGATTCTCAGCTCCCGAAATAAACTCAGGGGCGGTGCTCAAATAATTCATGAAAGTTGATTCTAAAGTCTTTCCCTTCAATATTTCCTCTTGAAAAGTGTTAAAAATCAGGTCTATGGTCCGCAACCCTACCCTCGTCACCCGCGATGCATTTGGATTGAGGGCGGTTGTCATTGCAGCGATGACATAGTTAAGAGGAGATTGTATTGAATACCCAAAATTTATCGATTGAAGAACTTCGAAAAGACGCCCAAGCACATGGCCTGTATGCCCCTTCTCAAGAGAAAGACGCCTGTGGCGTTGGTTTTATTGTTCATCAAAAAGGAATTAAATCGCACAGCATTGTGCACAAAGGCGTGGTCATTCTCAATAACCTCGTGCATCGGGGCGCCTCGGGGGCCGAGGCGAATACGGGCGATGGCGCGGGAATTCTCATTCAGGTCCCGCATGAATTTTTACTCAAGGAATTTGGCAATTTGGACATCACGCTGCCTTCCGAAGGCAGCTATGGCGTAGGCACCGTTTTTTTGCCCGGCGAGGCGCCCAAGCGCGAAAAAGTTAAAAAAATTCTGGAAGAAATCACCCAAAAAGATGCCCAGGTTTTTTTAGGCTGGAGAAAGGTTCCGACCTACACCAAAGAAATTGGAAACACCGCCAAGGCGGCCATGCCCGCCATTGAACAATTTGTCATTGCCCTGGGTGACCAGGGGCCAGGGCTTCCCACTCCTTCAAATAGTTCCACTCAAGACGCCTTTGAACGTCGCCTGTTTATCCTTCGCAAGACCTTTGAAAATGAGATCAAAAAATCGGGGATCAAAGGCTGGGAGAATATCTACATCCCTTCACTGTCCAGTCGTACACTGATTTATAAAGGGATGCTCACGCCGGAACAGCTCGAGGTCTTTTATCCTGATTTGAATGATCCCACAATGGTCTCCGCCATTGCCTTGGTCCATTCCCGTTTTTCGACGAATACCTTTCCCAATTGGGAACTGGCCCATCCCTTTCGCCTGATTGCCCACAACGGAGAAATCAACACCCTGCGCGGAAACATCAACTGGATGCGGGCCCGCGAGGCCCTCTTTCAAAGCAAGATCTTTGGAGACGAACTTCAAAAAGTTTTACCGGTCATCCGTGAAAACGGCTCCGACTCTGCTACTTTTGACAACGCCCTGGAAATGCTGGTGATGGCCGGCTATTCCTTGCCTCACGCAGTGATGATGATGATTCCCGAGGCCTGGAGTGGTCACGAAGGCATGAGTCAGGAAAAAAAGGATTTTTACGAATATCATGCCTGCCTGATGGAACCCTGGGATGGCCCCGCCTCTATTGCCTTTACCGATGGTCAAAGGATTGGTGCCATTTTGGATCGTAATGGGCTGCGCCCTTCGCGCTACTACGTCACCAAAGACGATTTGGTGATCATGGCTTCCGAAGTTGGTGTGCTGGACATTGCGCCAGAAAATATTCTCATCAAGGAACGCCTGCATCCCGGGCGCATGTTTCTGGTAGACATCGATCAGGGCCGCATCGTCGCGGATGATGAGCTTAAAAAAGGCTTAAGCAGCCGCCATTCTTATGGACAGTGGCTGAAAGAAAACCGTTTAGTCCTGGAAGATTTGCCCGAATGTCCCCATCTCCCCGAACCCGATCATGCGACCGTCACCAAGCGTCAGGTGATTTTTGGATACACCCGGGAAGACATTGATATCCTCATGCTTCCCATGGCCAATAATGGGGAGGAGGCCGTCGGTTCGATGGGAGCCGATACTCCTTTGGCCGTTCTTTCAAAAAAATCGCAAAACCTTTTCAATTATTTTCAGCAGCTTTTTGCCCAGGTGACCAATCCGCCTTTGGATGCCATTCGCGAAGAGATCGTCACTTCGGTCGACACCACAATTGGTGCCGAAGGAAATTTGCTGGAACCCTCTGCCCGCTCTGCGCATCAAATTAAACTCAAGAGCCCCATCATCGACAACGATGAATTGGCGCGCTTGAAACAACTGGAACTCAAACCTTATCAAGGGTTCAAATCTAAAACCCTGCCTATTCTTTTTCCAGCAAACAAAGACGAGGCTAGCTTGAGCGCTGCCCTGGAAGATTTGTTTCAAAAGGCCTCGGCCGCTATTCAAGAAGGCTGCAATATTTTAATTTTGTCGGATCGAGGGGTAAACGAAGAGTGGGCCGCTATCCCCAGTTTGCTGGCGGTGGCAGGGCTGCATCATCATTTGGTGCGCGAAGGAAGCCGCACGAAAGTGGGCCTGGTGCTGGAATCGGGTGAACCTCGCGAGGTGCATCACTTTGGCCTTTTGGTGGGCTATGGGGCCGGGGCAATCAATCCTTATCTGGCCTTCGAAACCTTGGATGACCTTATCCACGAAGGCACTATTAAGACGGATCACAAAACTACCCTCAAAAATTACATCAAGGCCTGTAAAAAAGGCATTGTGAAAATCATGTCGAAGATGGGGATCTCCACCATTCAGAGTTACCGCGGTGCACAGATCTTTGAGGCCATCGGACTCTCGAAAACCCTCATCGATAAATATTTTACCCATACCGCCTCTCGCATTGGGGGGATAGAAATAGAGGCTATTCATCGCGAAACCTTGCTGCGTCATAAAAAGGCCTTCCCGAAACGACTGTCTGCCTCTCTGCATATTGAAGAAGGTGGAAACTACCAATGGAGACGAGACGGTGAGGCGCATTTGTTTAATCCCGACAGCGTGGCCAAGCTGCAATATGCCACCCAGATTGCTTCCTACGACGATTACAAAGAATACGCGAAAAGCATCAATGACCAGGCCTCGGCGCTCTGTACCTTCCGTGGCTTGTTTGAATTCAAAAAAACGAATTCCATTCCATTAGAAGAAGTAGAGCCCGCAAAAGAAATCGTGAAACGTTTTAAAACCGGGGCCATGTCTTTTGGATCCATCAGCCAGGAGGCCCACGAAACCCTGGCCATTGCCATGAACCGCATTGGTGGACGTTCCAACACGGGCGAGGGGGGTGAAGATCCCAAACGCTTTCTTCCCGATGCCAATGGGGATTTACGCCGCTCTGCCATCAAGCAAGTGGCCTCCGGACGCTTCGGGGTCACCAGCGAATATCTGGTGAATGCGGATGAAATCCAGATTAAAATTGCTCAAGGCGCCAAACCTGGAGAGGGCGGCCAGTTGCCGGGTCACAAGGTTTATCCCTGGGTAGCCAAGGTCCGCTATTCCACGCCGGGAGTGGGTTTGATTTCACCGCCTCCTCATCACGATATTTATTCCATCGAAGATCTGGCGCAGCTCATCTACGACCTGAAAAACGCCAACCCCCGTGCACGCATCAGCGTAAAACTGGTTGCAGAAGTCGGAGTCGGAACGGTGGCCGCCGGCGTGGCCAAGGCCATGGCCGATCTCGTGCTGATCTCCGGTTACGACGGAGGCACCGGGGCTTCGGCTCAAACCAGTATCAAACATGCCGGCATTCCCTGGGAACTGGGGCTGGCGGAAACTCAGCAGGTGTTGGTGCTCAACAACCTACGCGACCGCATTACGGTGGAAGTCGACGGACAGATGAAAACCGGCCGAGATGTGGCCATCGCGACTTTGCTGGGGGCAGAAGAATTTGGTTTCTCTACCGCACCTCTCATTACCATGGGTTGCATCATGATGCGCGTCTGTCATCTCAACACCTGCCCGGTGGGAGTAGCGACTCAAGATCCAGCACTGCGTAAGAAATTCACCGGTCAACCCGAAGCGGTGATCAACTTCTTCTTTTTTGTGGCGGAAGAACTTCGGGAAATCATGGCCGAGCTGGGCTTTAGAACGCTCGACGAAATGACCGGTCGCGCCGATCTGCTCAACTTCAACAAGGCGATTGCACACTGGAAGGCGAAGGGACTCGATTTCAGCAATATCTTCTATCAGGTCCCCGTGAAAAAAAATGTTGCGATTCGAAAGATACAAGATCAGGACCACGGCCTGGAACGCGCCCTGGATTATCAACTCCTGGAACTCTGCGAGCCTGTGTTCAGCGAAAGCACCAAGGTAAAATTAGAGATGCCCATCTGCAACCGCAACCGTACCGTGGGCACTATTCTGGGGTCTGAAGTCACGCGACTTTACGGGAGCAAGGCCTTGCCGGAAGACACGATTCAAATTAAATTCAAGGGCTCGGCCGGACAGAGTTTTGGCGCTTTTATTCCCAAAGGCATTACGCTGCGTCTGGAAGGCGATGCGAATGACTATGTGGGTAAAGGACTTTCCGGGGGGAAACTCATTGTTTTTCCTTCACTCGAATCCACGTTTGCAGCAGAAGAAAATATACTTATCGGCAACACAGTGCTTTACGGCGCCACCCAGGGAGAGGCCTATTTTAGAGGCATTGCGGGCGAACGTTTCTGCGTAAGAAATTCGGGGGCCCATACGGTGGTAGAAGGAGTGGGGGACCATGCCTGTGAATACATGACCGGAGGCGTGGTGGTGGTGTTGGGAAATAGCGGAAGAAATTTCGCTGCCGGGATGAGCGGAGGACTGGCCTTCGTCTATGACGAGCAGGAAAATTTTAAATCCAAGTGCAACAAAGACATGGTCGATTTGGAGGCTGTAGAAGACCCCGAAGACATCGCCCTCCTGAAAAAGTTAATCGAGAAACATCAAAAATATACGGGCAGTATTCCTGCCCAAAAAATATTACAAAATTTTTCGGCCGAGCTTAAGAATTTTGTGAAGGTGAATCCCAAAGATTACAAAAAAGTGATGACCGCTGTGAAACTGAAAATGAAAGAGAAGAACTTGAGCTTGGAGGCAGCGCTTTATGGCTAAGATTACGGGTTTTATGGAATACAAGCGGGAGGCTTATCCGGAGCGTCCCATTGAGCTTCGACTCAAAGATTTTAAAGAAATTTACGAAGAATTCCCGGCAGATCGTTTGAATCAACAGGCCGCGCGCTGCATGGATTGCGGCATTCCTTTCTGTCATCAGGGCTGTCCTTTGGGGAATTTAATCCCGGATTGGAATGACCTCGTTTACAAAAACTCTTGGAAAGAGGCCATCAGCCGTCTGCACGAGACCAACAACTTTCCCGAATTCACCGGTCTCCTTTGTCCCGCCCCTTGCGAAGGGTCTTGCGTCTTGGGCATCAACGAAAAAGCGGTGGCCATCAAAACCATCGAATTCAACATCATCGAGCACGCCTTCAAAGAAGGCTGGGTAAAACCCGAACTTCCCAAAATATTGACGGGAAAAAAAGTGGCCGTCATTGGCTCAGGCCCTGCCGGTCTTGCCTGCGCCCAGCAATTGAGACGGGCCGGTCATGAAGTCACAGTATTTGAGCGTGCAGACCGTCTTGGAGGTTTACTTCGCTACGGGATTCCCGATTTTAAGATGCAGAAAAACCGCATCGATCTACGGCTTGATCAAATGAAGGCCGAAGGGGTGCTGTTTAAAACAAATATCGAAATCGGCAAAGACTTGACGGTCGATCAATTGAAAAAAGATTTTGATGCCGTGGCCCTCTGTGTGGGTGCTAGCCAGGCGCGCGATTTAAATGTCCCCGGACGCAATTTAAAGGGCGTGCATCTGGCCATGGAATATCTCACCCAACAAAATCAATTGAATGCCGGCGATAAAGTCGAAAATTTCATTAATGCCAAAGGCAAAAAAGTTCTTATCCTGGGCGGTGGAGACACCGGTGCCGACTGCCTAGGAACGGCCACTCGTCAGGGCGCTGCTTCTGTCTTACAACTGGAACTTCTGCCTCCCCCCCCGCAAGACCGCGCTCTGCACAACCCCTGGCCCACCTGGCCCATCATTTACCGAAGCCCTTCTGCCCATGCGGAAGCGGCCAAACTCTTTGGAAGAGACATCCGCGATTTTGCCGTGATGACCCAATCTCTTTCCGGGCAGGACGGAGTGCTCAAAAAATTGCAGGCCATCAAATTGGAATGGACCCCCAACGCCAAAGGCCAACCGGCCCAATTCAAGGAAATTCCAGGCTCCGAATTCGAACTGGAAGCCGACCTTCTCTTTTTGGCCATGGGTTTCACCGGCCCGGAACAAAATGCCCTCATTAAACAACTGGGTGTAAAACTGGATGGTCGCGGAAATATTGTGGGTGACAAAAACTACAAAACCTCAATCGACAAATGCTTCGTCGCCGGCGACGCCAAACGTGGCGCCTCCCTCATCGTGTGGGCGATAGCGGAAGGACGCAAATGCGCTCGGGCGATGGATGAGATGTTGATGGGGGAGAGTGAGCTGCCTTGAGTTCACCCAGAATTTGCCTTTTAAAGGGGCCTTCATCGATAATGCATAGAAATCCAATAATTCGCCACATTGCACAAGGCATGAAAGAGCACAGGAGCCAGTAATCCGTGGGTTTTCAAGCGTAGCCAGACAAAGGCTAGTCCCGGAAAAAAGATGGCAAAATGCCACCATTGCAACACAATGAGGCTATGAGAAAAGGCAAACAAAAAGGCATTGAAGAAGAAAAGGCCTGTGAGAGGTACCCCCAAAAAAGAAATGGGGGTTGAAGAAGGCGTAAAGCAGCACTGCAGCTTATCCCAAAGAAAGGCCCTGAAAAAATACTCCTCGGGCAAGGCCACCAACAATAAATGATTGAGAAAAATGAGGTAGAGGCGACCTTCCGCTAAGCCAAAAAAGGGCGTGGGATGATAATGGGCCCTAAAAAAAAACGCCTGAAAAAAATGATTTGCCGCAAAAAAAACGGGAAAAACAATTAATGAAAAAACTAAAAGAATTTTGAGAGAATACAAAATCGTCTTTTTATCTTTCTCAAAAAAAGAATAAAAATCAGGCACCCCTTTAAAAACAAGGCCTGGTAAATAAAGAAGAAGAGAAACTGTAACTAAGGGGGATAAATTCTTAAAAAACGGAAGAAACGATAAACGAACCCACAGGTGGATGGCCAGGCAAACGAACAGCCAAAAAATCATCACCTGAAGAAAATCCTTTTTTGAATTTTCTTTAATCATGAAAGAGAAGGTTTGTTTTTTTTAGAGAGAAAAATATACAAGAGTAATCCGAAAACGAAGGCCGCTATTCCCATAATTTGCGCGGTAGAAATTAGGCCGTGGAAATAAACACCGCGATCTACATCTCCTCTAAAAAATTCTATAAAAGCCCGCTGAATAGCGTAGATCATGAAAAAGCAAGCTACAACTTGTCCATCAAACTTCTTGCGCCTATCGATCCACAACAAAACCAAAAATAGGACAACCCCATTGAGCAACAGATCGTAAATTTGAGTGGGGTGAAGGGGAATCCCATAAAATTTCTGCCCGGCCTCACTAGAGCGATTGGTAAAAACAAGATGAAGAAAAAAATGAGTTTGTTTTCCATAACAACAACCCGCGCCCAAACAACCTATTCGAACAAAAAAGTTGATGAGAGGAGCCACCAAACACAGCAGATCCCCGTACTTCCAAGTGGGTAATTTTTTGACAGTCAAATAAGTGTAATCGGCTATCACAAGAGCGATAATGGCCCCATAAGAAACAAAGCCCCCACGCCAGATCTGAAAGATCATCGGGATGGACAAATCGCTAAAGTGCGCATGCGAAAAAATCACGGATTTTAAAATGATAAAAAAATTCTTAAAATCCTCCATGTAATTGGTAACGGGCCCCGTATTATTGATACGAAAAGAAGGATTCTCCACAAAAACATGAAAAAGCCGCATTCCCACAATGGCACTGAGGGTTCCAATAATTCCCAGGTCTAAGATCACAATTTGTGAAAGCCCCTTTTTGGGGGCATACCAGTAAGCAAAAAAAGTAGCTGCCAAAGAAGCCACCATCAGCATGACGCTGAAAGTTTGAATGACAAAGGTGCCGTTTTTATAGAGGAAGGGAAACATGAGATCAGTTCCTTAGTAATCAGTTATCAGTTTCTTTTGGAGAAGTTCGTCTCAAATTAGAAAGTAAAAGTAAAATCACTCCCACCGTAATACATGAATCCGCCACATTAAAAGCGGGCCAAACCAAATCTACTGTATGGCCTGCAACTCGGATTATTTTATCCTGCCAGTGAAACAACAAAAAGTCCACGACGCTTCCGCGAAAAAGTCGATCGACTATATTTCCCAGGGCCCCCGAAAAAATAAGGGAAAGCGAGACGAGTGAAAAGCGATCGGAAAGAGGGGTGCTATAAAAACTGTAACCTAAGAAAATAAAGGCCACGCTAAAAACTCCGTAAAAGAAAACTTCCCGCAGAGGAGAAGCCCACTGGGCAAACATCCCAAAGGCGGCGCCCGTATTGCGATAATGCACAATATCAAAATAGCCGGGGATTATTGAAAAAGAATCAGACAACGCAAGATGTTGGACCACATAGTGTTTGCTGAGTTGGTCGGCGAAAACGCCAAGGAGGAGAATGATAAATAGGATTTTGTATTTGGAAGACATGATTGTCACATCAACGCCTTAAAACAGCGATCACACACCTCTGGCCTTGCCGCTTGTTTTCCCACTGTCGTCGAATAGGTCCAGCAACGCTCACATTTTTTCCCTTCAGCAAGAACAACCTGAATCTGCAGCTCACCCAAATTTTCATTTTGATGGTTAGGATTTTCTATCTCGTAGACCACCAGGGCCTGAGAAACAATCAGCAGCGTGGCCCATTGTTTTTCGTAGGCCTTGAGTAATTTCAAGGTCTCGCCTTCGGCACTCAGACGCACCTGGGCTTCCAGCGAAGAACCAATCACTTTGTCTTTTCTTGCCAGCTCCAGGGCCTTTAAGGCCTCTTCGCGGATCGCACGGATTTTTGTATATTTGAGGGACAGCTCTTCCTGGATCCAGGCTGCAGGGGCTTCTTCCAGCGGCATCCAAAAAACACTTTCTGTTTTGCCTTCAAAAGCTGCAATGTAGGTCCAGGTTTCCTCCGCCGTAAAAGACAGCAGAGGCGCCATCCACAGAGAAATCCCTTTTACCAATTGAAAGAGCACCGTCTGTGCTGCCCGTCTTTCAGGGCCTTGCGGGCCATAGGTGTAGAGTCTGTCTTTCAGAATATCCAGATAGAACGACGAAAGCTCCACCGTACAAAATTGATTGAGGGCATGATAAATTTGATGAAACTCAAAACTTTCATAAGCCGCTTTTAGTTTTTTAGTCAGACGCGCGTAGGCGTCCAGGGCCCAGTGGTCCAGCTCCTGCAGTCTTTCATAAGGGACGGCATCCTTCGCGGGGTTAAAATCGTACAGGTTTCCCAAAAGATAGCGCAGGGTGTTGCGAATTTTTCGGTAGGTTTCGGTAAGCCGCGAAATAATTTCGTCCGACACCCGAATATCGCCACGATAGTCTTCGGCCGCCACCCACAGGCGTAGAATTTCGGCACCCATTTTTTTGATGAGATTTTCCGGAGGCGTATAATTTTTGGCCGATTTGGAATATTTTTTTCCTTGTCCATCCACTACAAAACCATGGGTAAATACGGATTGATAAGGGGCTTGATTGCGAGTTCCCATCGCCGCCAAAAGTGAGGAATGAAACCAACCGCGATGCTGGTCTGATCCTTCCAAATAAAGGTTTGCAGGGAAGGCCAAATTTGTCTCTTGCTCCAAAACCACCGCAAAAGACACGCCGGAATCAAACCACACGTCTAAAATATCATCTTCTTTTTCAAATTCGCTGTGAGCGCAGGCACTACATTTTGTGCCTTGAGGAAGCAGCTCTTCTGCAGAACGCTTAAACCAGGCATCCGCGCCCTCTTGCTCAAAAAGCGCAGCCACTTTTTCGATAAGTTCCTGGCGGATGAGGGCCTGACGGCATTTTTTGCAAAGAAAGGCCACAATGGGGACCCCCCAGCTGCGTTGACGAGAGATACACCAATCGGGTCGATTTTCCACCATGCCGTAAATGCGATCGCGGCCCCAAGGGGGAATCCAGGCCGTGCGGCGAATGGCATCCAGTGCACGATGACGCAGATCGCCTTCTTTCATCGAAACAAACCATTGTTCGGTCGAACGAAAGATGACGGGTTTTTTACAACGCCAGCAATGCGGATAGGAATGCGTGATTTCCTCAGTCTTCAGCAGCATCTGGTTTTCTTGCAGCAAATTCACCACCAGGGTGTTGGCATCAAATACTTTTTTTCCTACCCAGGCTTCAATACCTACCTCGCTGGTATAGGCCCCACGCGAGTCAACGGGATTCAAGACCGGCAGTTGATATTTCAAACCCACTTCATAATCTTCTTGTCCATGCCCCGGCGCAATGTGCACGCAGCCTGTGCCGGCTTCCAGTGTGACGTGATCGGAAAGCACCACCTTGGATTTGCGAGCTAAAAAAGGATGCTGACAATCCAGGCCTTCCAATTTTTTGGAATTGATGCGATCCAATACCCTCGCGCTTTCCAGACCCAGCTGCTTTCGGACCGAATCCAGTAACCCCTCCGCGACAATCAACACTTCGTTCTCCGCAACTTCCAAGGCCACATAGGCAAAGCCCTTGTGCAAGGCCACCGCCACATTGGCGGCTAAAGTCCAGGGAGTGGTGGTCCAAATGAGTACAGAGACTTTTTTGGTCTTCAGTGCTTCACCCGCTCCTTCCCACAAGGAAAGCAAAGGGAATTTGACATGCACCGAAGGAGACTGATGGTCTTCGTATTCCACCTCAGCCTCTGCCAGGGCTGTATTACAACTCATGCACCAGTGCACCGGTTTACGACCGCGATACACCAGGCCATTTTTTACCAGCTTGCCCAACTCCCGCAGCGTGGCGGCCTCATAGGCATAATTCATGGTGAGATAGGGCGTTTCCCAGCGCGCAAAAATCCCCAGACGCTTAAACTCTTCGCGCTGAATATCCACATATTTGTTGGCATACTCGCGACAGGCCTCCCGAATCTGTACCACCGACATCTCACGTTTTTTGGCCCCCAGATCTTTGTCCACCTGCAACTCGATCGGCAGGCCGTGGCAATCCCAACCCGGAATAAACTCGGTGAGAGAGCCCGACATGTTTTTGTATTTGACGATGAAATCTTTGAGCGTCTTGTTGAGAATATGTCCGAAATGGATATGCCCATTCGCGTAAGGAGGACCATCATGCAACACGTATTTGGGTTTTGAAATGTTGTTGGAAATCAGTTTGCGATAAGTGCCTTGATTTGCCCAAAACTTGAGACGCTCCGGCTCTTTGTTGGGAAGATCGGCCTTCATGGGAAAGTCGGTTTTTGGGAGATTGAGGGTGTTTTTGTAGTCGGGTTTTGCTGTGGATTCGGTCATAGCTTTTTAAGAGATCATAGCTGGAATTGGGTGTCAAATATCATTCTCTTTCTCGTTTCCACGCTCCGCGCGAGAATGCAGCTACGGAGGTTTGAAAGCTATACTTGAATGACTATTTTGCACACACATACAAATAAGTTTTGACTTATTTGTATAGTTATACAAAATTTACAGCAATGCGCTACCTTAAAAAAATCCTTCAAGAAACACTAAACAACCACAAAATGGCTTTCATTACTGGGCCCAGGCAAGTTGGCAAAACGACTTTGGCGCAATCTTTTTTAAACCCGGAGCAGGAAGGCTATTTTAACTGGGACAATGCCACTCAACAAAAAAACATACTTAAAAATCCAGACACATTCTGGAAAGAGCCCAAAATTTTATCACGCATTGTTTTGGATGAAATTCACAAATATCCGCGATGGAAAAGATTTTTAAAAGGTTTTTATGACCTCAATAGAAATAATGTGGAAATATTAGTTACTGGCAGCGGCAGATTGGATATCTATCAGCGTGGAGGCGATTCACTCCTGGGTAGATACAATCAATTTCACCTCGCTCCTTTTTCTTTAGGAGAACTTGCCGGGTCTTATAAGCAGGATCTTGCACCTCAAAACTGCATCCAAAAAATACTGGATATCTCCAAGGCTAAATACAAAAATGAGCTGGAACAATTGTGGCATTTTGGTGGCTTTCCCGACCCCTTGTTTAAGGCAGAAGATCTTTATTTGGGCAGATGGCAAAACGATTATCGGCGTCTCATTTTACGGGAGGATTTAAGAGACTTGTCTCACATCCGGGAGATTGGACTCATTGAACAAATGCTTCTTTTGTTACCCGAAAGAATCGGAAGTCCGCTTTCTCTGAATTCACTTCGTGAAGATTTGGATGTAAACATCCGCAGTGTTCAAAACTGGATAAGCACTTTGGAAAAGCTCTTTCTCCTCTTTTCGATTTCACCCTATTTCAAAAAAATCGCCCGATCTTTAAAACAACAGAAAAAAATTTATTTTTACGATTGGTCTTCTTTAGAAAATGAAGGTTCAAAATTCGAAAATCTGATAGCCACCCATCTTCTGAAGGCCTGTCAGTACTGGACCGATATGGGATATGGAATTTTTCAACTCCATTATGTTCGTAACAAAGAGAAAAAAGAATGTGATTTTTTAATCACAAAAAATCAAAAACCCTTCCTGCTGGTCGAAGCTAAATTTGCGGAGAAACAACTCGATTCCTCGCTCCCTTATTTTCACAAAATTTTAGCTACGCCCTACGCCTTCCAGGTTTTTTACGACGCAAACTCCTATCTGTTAGAAACAGGAGAAAAGGGTCTTTATCTTTGTTCGGCCAATCGTTTTTTACAGGCCTTGCCATAGAGGTCAATACAGCAGCAATTTGTATTCTAAAAAATAATTTATTCAAATATTAATAAATTCAACATATTTAAATTATTAGTATTTATACTGCTTTTGTATTCAAATAATTAATAATTGATAATAAATGCGTATTGAATTCATCCCAAAAATAGGTCTATAGGCCAGACCTATGAAGAAGGTTTTTCAATATCTGGATTATCGGGAGTTTTTGAAAGAGCGCTTTGCGTATTTAAAAAAGCACAAACGCAACGTCACGCACCGTGCTCTTTCTACTAAAGCGGGTTTTACTTCCCCCAATTTTTTAAAACTAGTGATGGATGGAAAACGCAACCTCACCGAAGACAGTCTGTGCAAGGTTTGCAAGGCCTTTGATTTGAATGAAAAGGAATGCGCTTTTTTTAAGGCCTTGGTGAATTTCAACCAGGCCAAGGATTTTCAAAGCAAAGAAGAGGCCTACCAAAAACTCAGGCAAACCCGACAGGATTTACCCCTTCAACATTTGGATCACGCGCAGATGGAATACCTCGAAGCCTGGCACCACGTGGCCTTGCGCGAGATGGTGGAATTGAAGGATTTTAAGGAAGACCCTTTTTGGATTCAGGAAAAACTCGGAAAAGAAATCAAAATCAGCGATATCAAAAAGAGTTTGGCTCTTCTGGAAACACTGGGTCTGTTAGAGCGCAATGCCGAAGGCAAGCTCCGGGCCAAGCAAAGGGCAATTTCGACCGGCAACGAAGTCGCCAGTCTGGCTGCCTTTCGCTTTCATCAAGGCATGATTGAAAAAGCCAAGGAAGCTCTTCAGAAAACTTCAGCGGAAGAACGAGACATCTCTTCTCTCACCTTGGCCCTTTCCGAAGAAAAATTTTTAGAAGTCAAAAAACGCCTTCAGGATTTTCGAAAAGAGATTTTGTCGCTCGTGCAAGACGAGCAAGCCGCCAGCACGGTGTATCAACTGAATTTTCAACTTTTTAATTTAACGGAGTGTGTATGGCACCAGAACAAAGAGAAAAATTAGTAAAACACCTTGTTACGCGATTTTTATTTTCCACCCTCTCCATCGATGGGAGAGGGCAGGGAGAGGGTGATTCTTCGGTGTACTCTATCTCCCATCAAGGGAGAAGGGGTGTTTTACTATTTGTGTTTTTCGTATTCCTCACCCTCCTCTCCTCCTGTGGATCAGGCGGCACCGAAGTGGGAAATCCTGTCCCAGCACCCAGTGCAGCACCTTCCGGCGACACTGCAAATCCCCAATCTCCTGGTGTTTCAATACCTGAACCTGCTGCAGTACCAGAAAATCCTCCAGTAAAAAAAATACTTCCTCATCCCATACAACAAATCACACCGACAACTCCCAACAAAACTTTAACGCTGGAGGAAGATAAAGCAACCCAGGAAGAAGAGGTAAAACAAGAGCTAGAAGAAGTGGAAGAAAATATAAAAGAGACCTTAGAAGAATAATTTTTTCCCGGGGAACACGCGCCCTGAGAAAATTTAAATCAGAAATTATAACGAGGAAAAACTTATGAAAAAAATCTATGTGCTGTGCAGTCTCATTTTTACTTTGAATGCCTGCGGAGGTTCTTCTCCAGAACCTAGCCAATCCCAATCTACTGCGCTCCAGCCAGGAACAGTTTTAGAAACACAACTCACTTCTTTTCGCGGGGAAGAAGAATTGAAATCCTATCTCTTGAGCAGTACGGATCGGATTCGCCATTTGAATCCGCCCACTCCTTCCCAACCGCCTAATCCTGGCACAGACTCTGCCATGGCTCCAGCACAAGGAAGTGTGAGTCCAACTTCCAGTGGAGAAAACAGCAACATCACTAACAATCAAGAATCTGGAGTAGATGAAGGCGATATCGTCAAAAATTATCGAGATTTTATTATCACCCTGCATCAAGGAAAACTTTACACTGCTCAAATTGCCAGCAACCATCAGCTGCACAAAACCGGAGAAAGCGCGGTAAAGGCGGATGGGCTCAGTGACAGCGTATGGTACGATGAGCTGTTGATGAAAGACAATTTGGCCATCGTAATTGGCTACCGTTACTCCCTCACCAGTGATTACTCGAGCGATGGGGGGTTTACAGAAATCAATTTCTTCCGCATCGAAAATGACGGGGCCTTTACAAGACAAAATACCTTCTTCTTGAAATCTTCTGACTATTATTCTCGGCAAAATTACAGCGGCCGTCAGGTGGGGAACAAACTCGTTTTCTACATGTCCTACTATTACCAAAATATCATGAGCACCAGTGGAGAACCTCAGTATCCGAAATATTATCGCTATATAGGAAACGGGAACAGTGAAACTGTAGGCACTTTGCTTTCTTCCGCCGATATTTATAAGCCCTTGCAAGACACGCTTTACCCTTATCTGCACAGCATCGTTGTTTGTGATTTGGAGGCAGCTCCCAATTTAAGTTGCAAAGGTCGGGCGGTTATTGGGGAATATCAGCATCAATATTATGTCAGCGAAAATCGCGCCTATCTTTGGGTGAACAGTGAAGAAATTCGAGAAGTTCCTAGCTCCAGCAATCTAGGGGGAGTGGTTCCCGAAATGCCTACTCCGAATCTCACTTATCGTTATCCTGTTTCTCGGGACGAAGCTTATTTATATGCCTTGGATTTAAATTCCAACGGAAGCGGCGTTGTAAAAACACGCGGAACTCCTTTAAGCCAATTCGCCTTTAGCGAAAAAAATAATACTCTCTCTGTTTTTGCGAGCGAACAAGAACAGTCTTCTCCCTGTTCAAGTGACGATGGAAATCATGGGAATTTATGGGTCCAATTTAATCTAAGCGACTTTCAAACTAGCGCCCAAGAAGTCTCTAGCAACCATTATCAATGTCTGCCCGGCCGCACAGCCAATTTAGTCCGTTTTCAGGAGAATTACCTGGCTTATAACCTTAATAATTCTCTTAAACTTGTACAGCGAGAAACAGGTGTTATAACAAACCTCGATTTAGCTTCGCAGTCCATTTCAAGAATAGAATTGGCAGGGAAAGACCTAATGGTGATAGGAGCAAATACTGAAACTCGAAACAATAATTTTATTTTGAGTTTAGTTCAGCTGGATACACCTAACCCTCAAGTGAGCAGCAGTTATGATTTAAGTGGAGTTAACGAGGCGGAATCCAGATCTCATGCCTATTTTTATCATGAGGATAAAAATTTCAGAAGCTTTGCAATTGCCACCCATAAAAGCGCTGAAGGGCCTTATCCTACGACTGTCTTTTGGCAAGGCAACAGCGCGGCCCAACTGAGTTTCTTTAATATTGTAGATGAAAAAATTCAAACGGCAGGAGTTTTTTCTGTGCAGAGTTCTTTGAATAATGAAAACACTTGTACGACTTCCTGCATCGATTGGTATGGAAATACGCGTCCAATATTTTTAGAAGACCAAGTCTTAGGTTTGATGGGCGATCAACTTGTGATTGGATTTCAGGATAGTGCAGGCAACATCCAAGACAGCCAGCATCTTTCGATCAGTAGTGGAAACACCGTAAACGACTAAAGCAAATACAAAAGCAATTTATTGACCCCTCCTTGAAAATATGGCCAGGATATTTTTGTTCTGGCCGTATTTTTTTAATTGAATTTCAATCATGAACACAAAAATCAAAAAAGCCGTCATCCCCGTTGCAGGTTTAGGCACTCGCTTTCTGCCTGCCACCAAAGTAATTCCCAAAGAATTGCTGCCCATCGTAGATAAGCCTTCCGTCCAATATATCGTAGAAGAAGCGGTCGCCTCCGGTATTGAAGAAATCATTCTGGTCACGGGTCGCGGCAAGCAAAGCATCATGGATTATTTCGATTACGCCCCGGAGCTGGAAAATATTTTAGAGAAACGGGAAAAATTCGATCTACTGAATCAAATCAAAAAACCGGCCGAGCTGGCCAATTTTTTTACGGTGTGGCAATCCAGGCCCTTGGGCTTGGGACACGCCATTTTGTGTGCCGAAGATGTGGTAGGAGACGAGCCTTTTTTGGTCTGTCTACCCGATGAAGTGCTGGATGCTGAAAATCCCTCCAGCAAAGAACTGATAGACGCTTACGCAAAATACAAAAGCAGTATCATCGGTTTGCAACAGGTTGAAAAAGAAAGAGTGAACCTCTATGGCATTGTGGCGGCCCTTCCCGTAACCGATCGTTGTTTTGAAATAACCAATCTCATCGAAAAGCCTAATGCAGAAGAAGCCCCTTCCAATTTAAGTATTGTAGGACGCTATGTCCTCAACCCAAAAATTTTTAAGTGCCTTCGAAGAGTAACACCCGGCATTAACGGAGAAATTCAACTCACTGATGCGCTCAATCTTTTGCTTAAAAAAGAAAAAATTTACGGACAAGAAATTTCTGGCACCCGCTACGATACGGGAGATAAGCTGGGCTTCTTAAAAGCCAACCTGGCCTTTGGTTTAAAGCGGGAAGAGTTTCGAGAAGAGCTGAAAAACTTTGTACAAAACTTGGGGAGATCGTTATGAAGAGATGGAAAGGCCTGATTGTCCTCACCCTGTTTTCCTTCACCCTGGGCATCACAACAGTGGCTGCAAACGAGATGGGTATCGATGATTTTTCAAAAACAAAGGTAGGCGATTTTCCTCTCTGGTGGAGTACCTACCCTTTTCAGGGGGGCAAGGTAAAACAGGTTTATAAAATGAAGGAAGAAGACGGAAAAAGATTTATCTCCGCCTTCGATAACAAAGACATCTCCCTTCCCATCTACAAAGATTTTCCCTGGGATTTGCAAAAATACCCTGTTTTAAAATGGAGATGGCGCGCCACAACCCTTCCTAAAGGCGCTGCAGAAAACAGCCGAGCCACCAACGATAGCGCCTGCGGCGTTTATGTCCCCTTCGGCAAAACCAGTGGAGTGGCCTTGAAATACGTATGGAGCAGCACTTTAGCGGTGGGCAATGTCTGGGAAAAAGATCCCAAAGAATTCTTCGTTATCGTCAAAAGCAGCGGTGCCGCAAAACTGAACCAATGGCAGGAAGTATCAGTGAATGTGTTGGAAGAATTTAAAAAACACTTTGGGAAAAATCCTTCTAAAAATCCGAGTGCAGTGGGAATTATGACAGACGGCAATGCCATGCATAGCGCCTCGGGATGTGATTATGGGGACTTCAGGATTTCAGGGGAATAAAAATTCGGAAAATATATTGCTCTCTTTTCACTAATCCCATTTTATTTTTTTTCACCAGATCCGCAGACCTTGTCTTGGTGTGTCAATTCACCCGCAGAGCCAAGCCACAAGAATTTCCCCTCGACAGCCCCATATAAAAGTGCGAAAAAGCTCAGACTCCCCATGCCATTCGCCAACATCGCACCCTTAGCCCCCATCAATTCGACGCTCACTTATCAAATTCCGGATGCACTCTTGGCTTCGTTAAAAATTGGACAGCGGCTTCTGATCCCCTTGGGAAAAAGAAAAATTGTGGGAATTTATTTGGGCGAAGAAAGCTCCAAACTTCCTCAAACATTCGAAGTGAAAAATATCGAAGGTATTTTGGACGAAGAACCTTACTTTACGGCAAAACAAGTGCAATTTCTTCACTGGGCAGCGGAGTATTATCTTTGTCCTTTGGGAGAAATGTTTAAAACGGCAATGCCTGGGGAATTGGCTAAGGTGCCGAGGGAGGGGAAGAGGAAGGAAAAGATCACCCTCTCCCGTCAAGGGAGAAGGAGAAACGCACTTCAGCTTTCTAGCAATCAACAAAAGATTGTAGAGGAAATACAAAAATATCCAGGCTTTCAAACGCACCTCCTCCACGGGGTTACCGGCTCGGGCAAGACGGAGATTTATCTGGAACTGATCCGCCAAACCTTGGAGCAAGGCAGGCAGGCGCTTTGTCTGGTTCCAGAAATTGGACTGACTCCTCAATTATTGGAAAGATTTCAAAAAATATTTGGCGATGAAGTTCAGGCCTATCATTCGAATTTAAGCAACAGGCAGCGTTTGGAAATCTGGCAAAGGGCCAAAGACAGGCAATTCTCGGTGCTGTTGGGAACTCGTTCCTCTTTGTTTGTGCCTTTCCCCAACTTAGGTCTGATTGTGGTGGATGAAGAACAGGACAGTTCTTACAAGCAGGAAGAACGTGTGCGCTACCATGCGAGAGATCTGGCCATTGTACGGGCTAAGTTTGAGAATATTTGCGTGATTTTGGGATCTGCAACGCCCTCGGTGGAAACCTATTATAAGGCCAATAGCAAAAAATATATTTATCATGAACTCTTGGAACGCTTTGGGGAGGCGAAGTTGCCAGAGCTGGAGTTTGTGGATTTGAAAGCCTCGAATTCGCCCGAAGTGACGCTGAAATTTTTTCATCCCGACAAAGCCAAAGAAAAAAATAAGTACAGTAAAAACAAACTGCTCTCCCCCCAGCTTTTAAAAGCCATTGCAGAGCGATTAAAGCATAAAGAACAAAGTCTCATTTTTTTGAATCGTCGCGGCTTCGCCCATTTCCTGCTTTGCCAGGATTGTGCCTACAGCCCGCGTTGTCCCAACTGTGACATCACACTCACCTTTCATCAAAAACGAAAAAAACTCATTTGTCATTACTGCGATTTTATTCAGGCAGCGCCCGATCATTGTCCCCAATGCAAAGGCCTGTCTTGGCTGCCTATGGGCAGTGGAACAGAAAAAATAGAAGAGGAACTGAACAAATTATTTCCCGAGGCAAAAATCAGCCGCATGGATAGAGACAGCACGAGCAAAAAAGGAAGTTTGGAAAAAATATTAAAGGATCTGGCCGAAGGGAAAATTGATATTCTGGTGGGCACCCAGATGATTGCCAAAGGCCACGACTACCCTCAGGTAACTTTGGTGGGAATTCTACTCGCCGACGCCAGCCTGCATCATCCCGATTTCAGGGCCTCCGAGATCACTTTTCAAACACTCAGCCAGGTTTCAGGTCGGGCGGGTCGTGGAACTAAAGCCGGAAAAGTTCTGCTCCAATGTTTTGAAAGCGAGCATTACAGCCTGCAATATGCGGCAAAACATCAGACCCAGGAATTTTACGCGCAGGAATTGGAACAGCGAAAGGAGTTGTCTTATCCTCCTTTTTCACGATTATTGGTTTTGCGTTTTCAGGGCAATGTGCAGAAAAAGGTGGAACAAAGTGCTACACGTTTTGCGGCCTATCTGAACCAACAAAAAGAAAGTCAACATTGGAACTGGAGCATTCTAGGCCCGGCCCCCTGTTTATTGGAACGACTTAAAAACCAGTACCGCTGGCAGATTTTAATCAAGAATTGTGGGGCGCCAAGTTTTCAGAATGAATTTTTGAATCAGCAGGGCTTTTTTAAAAAAGAAATTTTAGAGGCAGGTGTACGCCTGATTTTAGATGTAGACCCTTTGCATGTGATGGGATGAAGCATACGTAGTGTTGACAAGTAATTACTAGCCCTTTAGTTTGAAATCTCAAATGGATACCACATTAAAAATCATTAGTGTTTCTCAATTTCGAACAAATATTTATAAATATTTAGATGAAGTAATAAGAGGGAAAATTATTTTTATTAAACATCGTGGAAAACTTATTAAAGTCATCGCTTCTCATAAAATATCTTCAAATAAAAACAAAAAAATCTCTCCCTAAAAAAACTCTTAAGTTATGCTACTCCCCATCCTCAAATATCCCGACAAAAAACTCCGTGAGAGATGTCTTCCTGTTCTTGATTTTGGCAGCATCTTCCAAAGGCAGATCGACGACATGTTTGAAACCATGTATGCCGCGCCTGGCGTAGGACTCGCCGCCATTCAGGTGGGAATATTCCAGCGCTTTCTGGTGATGGATGTCGGCATTCAAGAAGGCGAAGTCATTGTTCGTCAGCCGAAGGTAATCGTAAATCCCGAGCTTATTTCTTCCGAAGGAGAAATCGAATGGGAAGAAGGCTGCCTGTCTTGCCCTGAACTCGTGGTACCTACTGTACGTTTTAAAAAAGTGGAAGTAAAAGCACTAGATCGTTTCGGAAAACCCCAACATTTTTTTGCAGAAGATTTGATGAGCGTGTGCATTCAGCACGAAATGGATCACATGAATGGCATTCTGATTTTTGATAAACTGAGTCGATTGAAACAGGATTTGTATAAGCAGAAACTGAAAAAAATGGCGAAAGAGGCCTTGGAAACTGAGGCTAAAAAAACGGTGGTTCGCTAGATGGCTGCTAAACCTTCCTTGCTTTTCATGGGTTCTCCCGAACTCGCCGTCACACACCTTAATGCCTTGCTGCAAGCGGGTTTCCCCATTGTGGGTGTCGTCACCCAACCCGACAAGCCTGCCGGACGGGGGCAGAAGCTCACTCCACCACCAGTCAAGGTTTATGCCCAGGAAAAGGGCCTTCTGATTTTTCAGCCTGAAAGGCCCAAAAGCCCGGAATTTGTGGATGAGATAAAAAAACTGAATCCTGATTTTATGATTGTAGTCGCCTATGGGCGCATCCTTTCCGAGGCATTGATTCGCCTTCCAAAACTGGCCTGTCTCAATGTACATTTTTCCCTTCTCCCCAAATATCGGGGGGCCTCCTGCGTACTTTCGGCCATCCGAAATGGCGAAACCGAAACAGGGGTTACCGTCATGCAGGTAGTCGAAAAACTGGACGCGGGCCCCATCTACCTGCAAGAAAAAGTGGAGATCGCTGCGAATGAAACGACAGGTGAACTTCAGCAAAGGCTGGCTCAAAAAGGGGCCTTGCTTTTGCTTCAGAGCCTGGATGGCATTGCAACAGGAAAGCTCCAAGTCAGAGAGCAAGACGAATCCCAGGCAAGCTTTGCACCGCTTATTGCCAAAGAAGAAGGGAAAATTGATTGGACTAAAAGTGCCCAGGAAATCCACAATCACATTCGGGCGATGAATCCCTGGCCGGTGGCTTTTACAGCGTTTGAAGGGAAGAAAATCAAAATTTATGAATCTATTAATTTTTCTAACGCCCCCCAGCCCCCTCTTACTCTAAGAGGGGGAGAAGTAGGAAAAATTCTCAAGGTTTCAGCCCAAGGACTAGAAGTCGCTTGCGGAAGTGGATCAATTCTTTTAACGAGTGTGCAGCCCGAATCCAAAAAAAGAATGTCTGCACAAGATTTTTTTGACGGTTATCAATCGTGGATTTCAGCAGGAAAGGTCTTCTCATGAAACTCATTGCAGCCTCTATCTTGTCAGCCGATTTCTCGCGATTGAAAGATGAAATACAAGCCGTCGAGTCCGCTGGCGCAGACTGGTTGCACATGGATATCATGGACGGCCACTTTGTCCCCAATATCACTTTTGGGCCGCCGGTTCTGGAAAAACTCAAGAAGATTTCCACCAAACCTTTTGATGTACATCTGATGATTCAAAATGCCGATTGTTATTTGGAATCTTTTGTGAAGGCAGGGGCGGACCTGATTTCTGTGCAGGTGGAGGCCTGCCCGCATTTGCACCGGACCCTTGGTCAGATTAAAAAATTGGGCGCCAAAGCCGCAGCCGTGCTCAATCCACACACGCCTCTTTCCTGCCTGGAATATGTCTTGGCCGATTTGGACATGGTACTGCTCATGAGCGTCAACCCTGGTTTTGGCGGTCAAAGTTTTATTCCTTCGGCCTTGGAAAAAGCAAAAAAGTTGAAGGCGTGGCGTGAAGAAAAAAAACTTAATTTTCTCATCGAAATGGATGGAGGAATTAAAACTCAAAATATTGCGGAAATTTCCAAAGCAGGAGTCGATGTATTTGTGGTGGGAAGTGGTATTTTTGAAACGGCAAATTATTCTGCA
Organism: Deltaproteobacteria bacterium; assembly: GCA_015233135.1. Classification (NCBI taxonomy): domain Bacteria; kingdom Pseudomonadati; phylum Myxococcota; class Myxococcia; species Deltaproteobacteria bacterium. The sequence goes on along the minus strand of JADFYH010000010.1, from coordinate 53,538 downwards.
ACGATTTCTGAATTAAAGAAAAAAATATAAGCTCCCCACTTTGCTCAAAATAAAACCTGCAGATTTACAAAAATATGCCGTTCCTTCCCAGTGAGTGAAGAAATTTAAGGAAGGAAGAATTTATGGTCTTAGGAACTATCAATACAAAACATATCCTTCTGCATCCCCTTAGTCTTATTCGACAGTTTGGATTCAAGAGCTTTGTGCGCTTCTTCTTCAAGGCCTTGAGTCCTACTCAATATCAATTTTTGCCCCTAGTGTTTTACCACCCTATCCCCTCAAAAGTTTACCCCAAGGAATCCCTCCGTAGAGACGGATAGCCCCCCCCATCTCACCAAGCCCAAAAGATCTGCGGGGTAAACTTTTTATGACAATCTACTTCAATTCCGCCGGGGCGTCGCGGGGTTTAAACTACAAGGAGATCCTGCAAATTCGTGATCCACGAACCTTGCGTAATGTCCTGACAACCGAGGTCTTACTTCAGGATATAGCCCCCATTTTGAATACTCCAGGACTAGCTCCTCTCCCCAATGTTCAAGAAAATCTGCAGGCAAATGTTCAGGATAATATCCAGAACAATGCCCAGCCTAGCTCACAGCCTAGTTTACAACTTAGCCCCCAGGTTACTCCTCAAACGGGGATTCAAAGCAATGCTCAAACATCGAATCTTAGCCCTCTGTTTATCCCAGAATTTTATTCCAGCTTACTGACGAAAAGTGATCCCCTTCAAAATATTCTACAAATGCTGGAAAAGATCTTGCCTCAAGCCTTTCAAAAAGAAAGCGCCTCTTTACTGCTTAAAATCAATCAACAGCATCCCGACTTACTCCTTCCGAGCATCGATTTTTTGCAACAAGTTCCCGAGCAGGAAAAAATAAAGATTTACCCAAAGGCTTTACAAATATTACAAAAAATCTACGAGCAAGTTCAAAACCAATTGCTAAACAAGAGTCCTCCTGAAGGCCTGGGAATCAAGCAGGAGTTCGTTCAAGACTTGCGACAAATAAAATACCTGGCAGAGCTTTTGCAAAAAGATCCGGTGTTCAACAATCTAAAAACAGCACCTCTTTCTCTTGAAAACTTTTTAGACTTTGTCCTTTTATCCAAACAGGAACAGCAACAACACAGCACCGAAGAACTATTTGCCCTATCTGTTTTTCTAAAGGCAGGCTTCAAGTTGGAAGAATACATCCTTGCGGCCGAGCATGAAAACCCAGTCAAAATTGCACTGGTTTTAATTGAAGCCCAAAAGGAAGAAAACGCTAACCCCCAGCTGACACAGTTTGTTCAGAGTAAAGCATTTTTAAATTTGGTGAATGAGCTTAAAGGTAATCTTTTGGAAAAAGATATATTCCTGCAAAAGCTAGAAACCTTCATTCAAAAATTAAAACCCGAGTTACCTGAAATAATCCCGCGAAATACCCCCCCAAACATCACTCAGAACAGGGTTCAAAACAGCATTCCGGGCAACTCCAAAGTGAGAGTTTTACAGGAGGGATTTATTGAAAGTAGCAGTACTCAAGATGAAAAAATCCCTCTCCAGGCCCTGAGTACGGAGGATGGGCTCATTCCTCCTGCACAATGGAATATACAAACTTCTGCGAATCAGATAGCTCTTCAGGGTTCTTTTTTAGTACTTCGTCAATTCCCGCCGGGATTAAATCCTCTGAAGTTGGAAGTAAAAAATAGTCGCCGCAAGGAGAGATCAGACTTCAGTATCTTTGCTTTATTGACTCAATCTTTTTTGGGGGAAATGGATTCTGAACAAGAAAAAGAATCCACGACTAAAAATTCATTTTTGATTAATCATTACCAGCTTAATCCTTTGGAAAAAGAACCCAATAGTCTCTTGCTGGGAGCACTTGCCTTCTCTTTGAATGCGCCAGTTTTTTTAACCGAAGGATTTAGCGGAAAAAAAATTCCCGCCCCAGAATATTTCGAATTTTATTTTCTCATGGACTGGATTCATCCCGACAAGCGTTACTCCCGAAAAGACTTTCTCACTCTTGCGGAATCCCAGGAATCGAAAAAACTGAGGGAGAGTCTTACTCAATTGAACCAGGAAGGACTTTCTGCTTTTGAAGATTATCAGATTGCTTTGAAGAATTTCTTAAAAAAAATTAAAGAAAATATCCCAGAGGCCAAGGCCAGTTTAAAGGAAGCAGAAGTCTTTTTGACCCAGGAAGTAAAAAAATATTTGGAAAACAAGAACCCAGGCCCGGGAAAAAATCAACTTCTGGAAGCCATGCCCAAAGGGAATTTAATGGCGAGTGTTTTAAGAAAAACAGCTTCACTTTGTGAAGAAGGACAACAATTTGGTGAGGCGCTCATTCATTTTGCGGAGGCTAGCAAAAACAATTTTTCTGGGGTCAACAAAGAAGACAACCCTGTGGCAAAACTGGAGACCCTCCTCCATCAACTCCGGGTACGCTTTATTGAGAGGCAAAATTATGCCTCGGAAACCTGGATAAAGAAAATGGGAATGGCACAGCATTTTATTGAACGGTATCAAACACTCTGACCCAGCAGCACGTCTCGAGTCAGAGGGAGGAATTCTTCAAATTTAATTCCTATTTCATAGGTGGGGACCATAAAAGTCCCCAATTTGCGCATCCACACCGCTTCTCCTAATGCATTAAAATCTTCGCAGTAAACCTTAATTTTTCCATCGGGAGAAATCCGCTTGCGAGAAGATAAACGTAAGCCCGCAGGAGAAAAATCCACGACATTCGCTATACAGATACCCCTCTTTTCCTGCTGAAAGCGGACCTTTTTTTCTAAAGAAGAGCGTCTCGTTTTTCGTTCGCGAAAGGCTTCAATAGGAATCAAGCTCTGACAAAGCGCACAATGAATGGAAGCGGGTAGTACTTGTTTTGATTTTTCAAAACCCAAAATATGAATGGTTCCACAGACCGAGCAATTGATCTTGTTAAAATTTTCAAAAAAAACAGGCTTTTTTTGTAAAGTAATGTTTGTATTTTGCGAATCTGCATCAGAGAATGACAGGTACGCAAGTTTTGCCTTTTGAAAAGCAACAGGTTTAAAAGGAAGATTTTGGTTGGTCGCCATGACGAGAGATTTTAAAGGAAACTTTTTTATTTTCCTAGCTTAATATGCCATTATGAGCTCCCTCTATCAAAAAAACTTAAACTGCCTCAAAACCAAACATCCTCAGCTTGCTGAACTAGTTTCCAATTTAAATGAAATCCCCGCCTTAAAATTTAGGCCAAGTACCAGAGAATTAATCTGCCATTTTGCGGATGGATCCGAGCAGCCCTATTATCCTTCCCCCAATGCGGAGCAATATTCAAAAGAATTTGCCCAAACATTAAGCCTAAAAAATCCACGGATCTTAATCTTTTTTGGGGTAGGACTGGGCCATCATCTGCTGGAATACGCCAAAAAATCTCATCCTCTCAATCAGGTCATTTTAGTGATTGAAGCTATGCCCCATCTCTTTAAAAAAGCCCTGGAAGTGAATGATTTCACCCCCATGTTTGAAGTGCCTCAAGTGCATTGGTTTTTGGGCAATGATGTTGTTCAACTCGAACAATTTTTTAATCGTTTCTTTGAGGAAGGACCCTGGCTGCGCTTTGCAAATGCAGTGGAGTTTGTAGAATTTTCTCCCAGCCTGCATTGGAATGGTGATTTTTATAGCCAGGCCAAAGAAAGCTTTGCCAAGGCCACCGCCCATCATTTTAATCGTGTTTTTGCAGATCCTTACGATGCCTATCGCGGCACGGTGCACGTTTTGAAAAATTTAAAAGAGGTCTTGGCGATGCCGGCCCTGGCTCAAGCCCAAGATCAATTTAAAGGGAAAGATGGTATCCTCATTTCTTCAGGACCCTCGCTGGCCAAAAGTCTAAGCTACCTCAAGGAAGCCCAGCAATACGCCGTTGTGGTTGCTTGCCCTTCGGCCCTTCCCCTGTTGATTGAACACGGTATTCATCCCCATTTATGGCTGAATATTGAACGCGATGAAACCCAGGGAGATTTTTTTTGCAATCTCTCTGAAAAGCCACCCCATGTCTTTGTGGGGCCGCCCCATGTCCATCCCAAATGTTTTTCGGGAAACAAGGGTCTAAACAGTTATATTTTGGGGACCTCTCTTCAAAGTCGCTGGCTGCCCCTGGAGAAACCCATATTGGGCCTGGGGCATTCTTCGGCTAATGCGGCCTTTAAGATTTTGGAACTTTTGGGTTGTGGTCGCATTTTCTTGGTAGGTCAGGATTTGTGTTACGACAAAAACCTGGAAAGCCATGCCCCGGGGGTTTGGAAGGAATCCCAAACCGTAATGGCGAATTTAAGAAAAGAAGGGAATAAAGTTTTAGAGATAGAAGGAAATAACGGAAAGCCTGTTCGTAGCAACCTGTTCTGGTTTACCTTTCTCAAAACTTTCTCAGAACAACTGGTTCCTGCTTACGCAGGAAAGGTATTCAATGTCATTCCTCCCGAATACGGGGCCAAAATTCCTGGCTGCCCAAGAATAGACCCGGAGGCTTGGCTGCAACAGCTCTCTCCTGAAAAACTGGAGACTCTCTCCCTGCTGAAAGAAAAATTGACCCTTCCTTCGACAGCCGAACAGGAGATCAAAAGAAAAGTGATTCAACAAAAAATGTATACACTCAAACGGGCGCTCCAACGCCTGATTGGCGACAATCAAGCCTTCGCCATGAAATGCAGGGCCCTACAATTTTCAGCCTGGGTAGCCGCGCAAAATTGGGAAGAAGGCAAAATAAAATATGCCCAATTTTTAAAAGAAGCAGACGAATTCTCCTCGCGCTATACCGAGGATAAAAACTACGCAGAAGATCTGGACGCCTATCAGAATTTCTTTCATCCCATCATTCAGGGAACGCTTATCCAAGGCCAGATTCAATACTTCTCAAGCACAGAAGATACAGAAGGCAACTTCAATGAAATTGCCCGAAAAATAGAGATCCTTTTTCAGATGGCAAAAGAGGAGGCCTTTTGGGCCTCGGTGGTTTTGGATTTGGTGAATAAATTTTGAATTGCTTCTCCAGAAACTTCGGGTGACAATTCACTAAAGCAAACAGAATAAATGGAGAAGCAATCATGATTCAATACTGCAAGCGCTGCGTCATGCCTAACACCAAGCCCGATTTGTTTATCGATGATCAGGGGATTTGTAATGCCTGCCGAAACTATGAGAAACGCCAGGTTGTAGATTGGGATTCCCGTAAAAAGGAGCTCCATCAAGTTTTGGAGCGTTATCGTAACAAAAAGGGAAGCAACTGGGACTGTATTGTTCCGGGCAGTGGAGGGAAAGATAGTAGCTACCAAGCCTTAAAAATAAAGCAATTGGGGATGAATCCTCTCATCATAACTTCAACCACCTGTGATCTATCAGACTTGGGTCGAAAAAATATTGAAAACCTGAAACAACAGGGCTTTGATTATCTGGAGTTGAGTGCGAACCCTGTCACGCGTCGCAAGCTCAATCGTATCGGCCTTACTCAAGTAGGGGATATTTCCTGGCCTGAACATGTGGCCATTTTTACCAGCCCCGTACGCCTGGCGGTTCAGCTTAAAATCCCTTTATTGATTTGGGGTGAGAACTCTCAAAATGAATATGGAGGACCTGCGACAGCCGCCGAAAACAATGTGCTCAATCGCCGCTGGTTAGAGGAATTTGGAGGCTTGCTGGGCCTGCGGGTTTCCGACATGATTGGCCTGGAGGGTATTCAGGCAAAAGATCTCATCCCTTATACTTATCCGAGCGATGAAGAGCTGCAATCCGTGGGGGTCACTGGGCTTTTCTTGGGTTATTTCATCCCCTGGGATGGGTACAGCAACGTCCTCTATTCACAAGCCTTTGGATTGCAGACCTCTCCTACAGTCATCGAAGGTTCTGCGGTCAATTACGAAAACATGGACAACCATCAGATGGGGATCCACGATTATTTCAAATACCTCAAATTTGCCTTTGGACGTGCCTCCGATCTGGTTTCGCTGCATATCCGCCGCGGTCGACTCACCCGCGAAGATGGGATGGAGATGATTCGTAAACTGGATGGGAAATTCCCTTGGACTTATTTGGGTAAACCGATTGAAAAAATATTAGAGCCTTTAGAAATCAGTATCGAAGAATTCATCAAGATCTGTGATCGCTTTACCAACAAAAAACTTTTTGTGACGGACGCGAAGGGAAATTTGGTGAAGGATAAAAAGGGAAACCTCCAAAAAATTAATGAGGATAATATTTAAGAATGTCTATCCGCAAGGTCACGCTTATTGATTACGGTATGGGAAATCTCGGATCACTCCGCAGATCGCTGGAGGAGTGCGAGGCGGAAGTGACAACCCTCGAAGATCCTCGTGAATTAAAGACGGCTCCCAAAATCATTCTACCCGGGGTGGGGGCTTTTGGGGACGGAATGAAAAATTTGCGTGAGCGAGGATGGCTGGAAGCCATTGATTCCGCCGTGCGCGATTACAAAGTTCCCATGCTGGGGATTTGTTTGGGCATGCAGATGATGGCCTCCAAAGGTTTTGAAGGAGAAGAATGTTCCGGTTTGAATCTGATTCCCGGAGAAGTAAAACGGCTGCTTCCGCGAGCAACTGAGCGAATTCCTCACGTGGGTTGGAATGAAATGCAGCAAGCGGTTGCTCATCCACTTTTTGAAAAAATTCCCAATCATTCTGATTTTTATTTTGTGCACAGTTATCATTTTATTCCTGAAAATTCTGCCCACGTTTTAGCAAAGACACCCTATTGCGGTGAGTTTGTCTCTTGTGTCGGACATGAAAATGTACTGGGGGTACAGTTTCATCCCGAAAAGAGTTCTAAGGCAGGATTTCAATTGCTAAGAAATTTTCTAGCATTATGCTAAAAACTCGAATCATTCCCACCCTACTCTGGAAAGACGTCGGCCTCGTCAAAGGCATAGGTTTTGATAGTTGGCGCCGTGTGGGAACTGTAACACCTGCAATTAAAGTGTACAATACCCGGGATGTGGATGAACTTATTCTAGTGGATATTTCTGCTTACAAAGAAAACCGGGAACCCGATTATCAAGCCATCGAAGAGTTTTCCTCCGAATGTTTTGTCCCTTTTTGCGTGGGGGGCGGAATTCAAACCCTGGATCATATCCGCAAACTTTTGCTCGCGGGGGCCGACAAAGTTTGCATCAATTCTGCGGCTTACGAAAACCCAAAATTAATTCAGGAAGCCGCCAGGCGATTTGGCTCTCAGTGTATTGTGGTGAGCATTGATGCCAAAAAAGAAACAGATGGAAATTATCACTGCTACTCCCATTCTGCGTCAAAAGAAACGGGAAAAGAAGTACTGGCTTGGGCAAAAGAAGTGGAAGCCTGGGGGGCAGGAGAAATTTTACTCACTTCCATAGAACGCGATGGAGGCATGCAAGGTTATGATCTGGAATTGATTCGCAAAGTCTCTGCGGCTGTAAAAATTCCGGTGATCGCTTCCGGCGGGGCAGGAAATTATCAACACATGTTGGAAGCTTTAACCCAGGGCAAGGCTACTGCTGTAGCGGCGGCGGCCGTTTTTCACTATACGGAACAAACCCCGGCCGAAGCCAAGAAATATTTGGCGGGGCAGGGAATCGCTGTAAGAAATTCAGCGGTGAGGGGATAAATGAAATTTGTTATTCGTACAGATGCTTCCCGCAAAATTGGCTCCGGTCATGTGATGCGCTGCCTGACCCTGGCGCAAGAACTGAAAGAAAAGGGGGCCGAGGTTTGCTTTATCTGTCGTTTACATCCAGGCAATTTGAATGCCTTCATTTGCAAGCAAGGCTTTGTTTGTCTGGATCTTCCCAGTCCAGAGAAACATCCCCAAAGAATTAGCCATCCAAAAAATGAATATGAAGCCTGGTTGGAAGTGCCGCAAGAAGTAGATGCGAAGGAAACAATGGATTTGCTTGCGGAGGCTGGAGAAACGCTGATTGTTGACCATTATGGTCTGGATCAAAACTGGGAGAAAAGGCTTGCTCCTCATTTTCAAAGCATTGTCGTCATCGATGATCTTGCCAATCGTGCTCATCTTTGCGACCTCCTTCTCGATCAAAATCTTCAGCCTGCACTTCATCAAAAATATCCCTCACTCACTCCTCCTACCTGTAAATTATTACTGGGCCCCTCTTATGCCTTGCTTCGTGAAGAATTTAGTGCAGCGAGAAAAGATCTTAAAATTCGAGAAGGCAAAATTTCCAAGCTGTGTATTTTTTTTGGCGGGGTGGATACCAGCAACGAAAGTTTAAAAGCGATTAAGGCCTGCCTGAAGGTTTCCGCACCCTTGGAGTTGCAGGTCATTTTAGGCGCTGCAAATCCCCATCAGAAAATCTTGTCTGAATTCTGCACCCCCTATTCGCAAATCAAATTGTATCGTGAGGTAGAAAGGGTTTCTCAAATTCTGAAGCTCAGCGATTTGGCGATAGGCGCAGGGGGTGTCAGCACCTGGGAACGTGCAGCGCTGGGAGTGCCCACTCTAGCCTGGAGCATCTCCAATAACCAGGAGGCTCTGCTGCAATCGATGGCAGAGGAAGGCCGTTTGATTTATTTGGGCAAAAAAGAAGAAATCACAGAAGAAACAATAAGAGAAAAAATTGAATCTTTATTGGCTCATCCCGAGCAAGTACAAAGTTTATCCAAAAAAAGTTTGGAACTCGTGGATGCAAAGGGAGCTCCGCGTGTTGCTACATTTCTTCTTAACCTTCACTCCGAAAAAAAAATAACCCTGCGCCCTGCTACTTTTGAAGATTGCCAAAATATTTTTGAATGGAGAAATCATCCGGAGACACGCCAATCTTCATACAATTCCAAAAAAATTTCCTGGAAAGCACATAAAGTCTGGTTTGAAAAGAGTTTGTCGAATACTCATCGAAAAATCCTCATTGCAGAAAGAGAAGCCAAAAGTGTCGGGGTATTGCGTTATGATTATTCAGGTTCGGGTGAGGAAGCGCTCACTTCCATCTATTTGGTTCCCGGAAATAAAGGCCAGGGCTACGGAACACAAATTCTCATCCATGCTGCAGCTTGGTTGAAGAAAAATCATCCTAAGACCAAATTTTTAAAGGCAGAAATCCAGGAGAAGAATATCGTTTCGCAAAGGGCCTTTGCAAAAGCGGGATATCGATTAAAAAACAAAATTTGGGTAAAACCCCTATGATTCAAATTGGAAAATATTCCATTGGTGAAAACGAAGATCCTTTTGTCATCGCCGAGATGTCCGGGAATCATAATGGATCTTTAGCTCGTGCCCTTCAAATCGTGGAAGCCGCCGCTCAAGCAGGTGCACAGGCTTTGAAGCTTCAAACCTACACAGCGGATACCATGACTTTGAATCTGTCCGAAAATGAATTTGTTATTCAAGATAAAAATAGCCTTTGGAAAAACAGAACACTCTATGACCTCTATCACGAGGCCCACACGCCTTGGGAATGGCACGAACCCCTATTTAAACGCTGTGCTGAATTGGGTATGATTGGATTCAGTACTCCCTTTGATGAAACAGCGGTAGATTTTCTCGAAAAGTTGAATGTGCCTTGTTACAAAATTGCCAGCTTTGAAAATATCCACCTGCCTCTCATCAAAAAAGTGGCCGCGACAAAAAAACCACTCATTATCTCAACCGGCTTGGCAACGCTGGAAGAAATTTCTGAAGCCGTAGACGCAGCCCGATCTGCGGGTTGTAGGGATTTGATTTTGCTCAAGTGTACAAGTTCTTATCCTGCTCCTCCTGAAGAAAGCAATTTGTTGGCTATCGATTTACTTAAACAAAGATTTCAATGTGAAGTAGGGCTCTCAGATCACACAATGGGCATTGGAGTTTCACTGGCCTCTATTGCTCTGGGTGCACGAGTCATTGAACGACATTTCACCTTGAGTCGTAGCGATGGAGGAGTCGATTCTGCTTTCTCTCTAGAACCACAAGAGTTGAAAATGTTGAGGGAAGAATCTAAAAAAATTGTTCCGGCCTTAGGAAAAACAAAATTGGGCCCCTCTGAACAAGAAAAAAAATCACTTCAATTCCGTCGTTCACTCTACATTAGTGAAAATATGAAAGCAGGTGAAATACTCACCCCCAAAAATCTTCGAGCCATTCGACCTGGCTTGGGTTTGGCTCCTAAATATTATGAGGAATTATTGGGTAAAAAAGTGAAGCAAGATTTAAAGAAGGGAATGGCGATGAAATGGGAGTGGGTTGGAGAGTAAGAAAATGAACACCCCTATTAAAACAATTAATCTCGCAGGAGTTGAAATTGGAGAAAAGCCCTTTCTAATTGCAGAAGCGGGAATTAACCATAATGGCGAACTGAACACGGCATTCAAAATGATAGAAGTTGCCAAAGAATCGGGGGTAGATGCAGTAAAATTTCAGACCTTCAAAGCAGAAGAATTTGTGGCCAACCACACCCAAACTTTCACTTATAAAAGTCAGGGAAAACAAATTACAGAATCAATGATTGAGATGTTCAAGAGGTATGAGTTTTCTCGAGAAGAGTGGTTCAAAATCAAAAAGAAATGCGATGAAGTCGGAATTTTATTTTTATCCACCCCACAAAACATTTCAGATCTGGAATTGTTGTTAGAAGTAGGGATTCCTGCCATCAAGGTAGGATCGGATGATTTTAATAATTTGCCGCTTTTGAAGGAGTATAAAAAGACCAAGCTTCCGATTATTTTATCTTGCGGTATGGCCGATGAAGAAGAAATTCATCAGAGCTTAAATCTCTTCGAAAACTATCCTCTCATTTTACTTTTGTGTACCTCCGAATATCCTACGCCTCCTGCATCGGTAAATTTAAAAAAACTGGTGCCACTTCGCAAATTATATCCCTCCGTTTTACTAGGCTTTTCGGATCACACCCAAGGCCCCCTTGCTGCTTCGATAGCCACTGCTTATAACACCTGTGTCTTTGAAAAACATTTCACCTTAAATCAGCAGCTTGAAGGCCCTGACCATTGGTTTTCAGAAAATCCGGAAGGATTAAAAGAATGGGTTCTCTCGATACGCAAAGCCTACCTCCTGTTAGGAACAGAAAATTTAGAACCTAGTGCTGCTGAAAAAGAAATGAAAAAAATTGCACGCCGATCTATTGTTTCGTTACGAAAAATTTTGAAAGATGAATTATTCAGCCTAGAGAATATAGGCCTCAAAAGGCCTGGAACTGGCTTACCTCCTGGGCTTTATGAAAAAGTAATTGGTAAAAAGGCAGCTCGAAACATTGAAAAAAACGCCTTGATACAGGAGTCTGATTTCAAAAATGGAACTGAATCTCTTTAAAAATTTATTTGCAAAGATGATTGATTTTCTGCCCAACCCTTTTCATCCCTTGGTATTAATCAAAGGAACACCGAAGGTTGGAAAAGGGGTGTACATTGGGGCATTTTCAGAGGTGAATGCAAAGGGAACTCAAGTGAAAATAGGCAATTATTGCGATATCGCCTCTTTTGTCACAATCAATGCTGCAGATTCACACCTTTTATGTATCGGGAAAAAGAATAAAATTTTGAGAAAAAAAATTGAGTTAGGAAAAAATGTTTTCGTGGGTAGCCACTGTGCAATTTTAGGGGGGGCCAAAATTGGCCATCATAGCGTCATTGCAGCAGGAACGGTGGTCAGACAGGAAACCATTCCTCCCTATTCTCTGGTGATAGGCAATCCTGCAAAAGTTTATCCTGCTTATTACAAGAAAAAATGAATAAAACAATTATCCCACACAATCGACCGACTCTTGGAAAAATCGAAATAGAGACCTCTCGAAGAGTTTTAGAAAGTCAGCTGCTTTGCGGTGGAGAAGAAATTCCTCTATTTGAAAAAGAATTTTGTGAATTTTTAAAGCTCCCAGAAGGACACGCCCTAGCTGTTTCCAGCGGATCCGCAGCTCTTTATCTAGCTCTCTTGGTTCTAGAGGCAAAAGGTAAAAAAGTTTCTTTTCCCACTTATGTTTGTTCTTCTCTAAAACAGGCTGTGCGTCTCGCTAATGCTGAAGCTGTAATACTCGATACCGCTCCCAGCTCCCCTCATATTGACTTGGAGCAAGCTGAAAAATCGGCTGCTGAAATTGTAATTATCCCTCATTTATATGGGATCCCCTGTGACTTTCAGAAAGTGAGCTCCAAACTTATCATCGAAGATTGTGCTCAGGCATTGGGAGCATCTCTACAGGACAAGGCATTAGGCAGCATCGGCGAAATTGGAATTTTTTCTTTCTACGCCACCAAACTGATGACCAGTGGTGGCCAGGGAGGGATGATTGTTTCCAAGAATAAAAAGTACATCAACACCCTTCGAGATTACATTTATTTTGACAATAAAAATGACAATCAAGATCGCTTTAATTTCCAGATGACTGAATTGCAGGCCGCCATAGGAAGAGCTCAACTCGAAAGACTCCCAGATTTTCTTAAAAAAAGGGAAGAAATCTTTCAGAAATATTCAAGCTTAGGACTCGATTTAATTGGGAAAGAACTCCCTCAGTCTGGACAAAGTTCGGTAAGATACCGCGCTGTCTGGAAAACAAAGGATGCAATACAATGGAAAGAAAAACTATTTTCACTCGGAATAAAAACCATTATTCCTATTGAACAACAAGAATTGCTAGGCCCTGCACACTTATTTCCAAACGCAAATGAGCTGTGCCAAAATACTCTTTCTTTACCGCTCTACCCCTCTTTATCTGATCGGGAGCTTGAGCAAATTTTAGGAGCACTCCAATCATGAGGATCTCGGTGCACCAACCTGCTTATCTGCCTTGGCTGGGCTATCTGGAAAAAATTAAGCGTAGTGATGTCTTTGTTTTTTTAGATACCGTCCAATTTGAAAAAAACAGTTTCATCAATCGCAACAAAATCAAAACTCCTCAAGGGGCCTTGTGGCTAACGATTCCTGTACTTGTGAAAGGCCATACCCAATCTAATCTGAGCGAAACCCGTATTGATTCCACTCAAGCTTGGAAAGATAAACATTTAAAAACTATTCAGCAAAACTATCGCAAAGCTCCTTTTTTTGAAGCAAACTATCCAAAACTGCAACAGCTGTATCAAAGGAACTTCGATTTCCTTTCGGATTTATGTTTTGAACACTTGCTTTTTTGGCTTCAAGAGCTTCAAATTCAGTCTCACTTAGTGCGAAGCAGCAATATTTCGATTTCGGGAGATAAATCGGATCTGATTCTGAATCTTTGCCAACATTTTTCAGCCACGCATTACTTATCGGGGGCTTTGGGTAAGAATTATCTGGAAGAAAAAAAATTTAAAGAGCAAGGGATCCAAGTGGAATATCAAAATTTTTTACCTACGAAATACCCTCAACTCTACGGTAATTTTATACCTTGCTTGAGTATTTTAGATGCCTGGATGAATGTTTCAAACACTGAATTTTCATCTTTAAATTAAGGAACAAATATGACTTTTTCAAATGAATGGAATGAACGCTATCAAGAAAACACACACCTCAGTATTTTCCCTTGGTCCGATTTGGTATCCCTAGTAATGCGCAATGCTTCGTCTCTGAAAAAGAGTTTTAGAGTTTTGGAAATAGGTTGTGGGGCCGGGGCAAATATTCCATTATTCATGCATCTTGAAGCCGATTATTATGCAATTGAGGGGAGTTCACACATAGTAGAAAAATTAAAGCTGCAATACCCCCAACTCAAGGGGAAAATTTTAGCAGGAGATTTTACTCAACCGCTTCCTTTCGAGGGGCCGTTTCAACTCATTATTGACAGAGGGGCTCTGACTCACAACGCCACTGCAGCAATTTTATCTACCATAAAAAGATTATACGACTTGCTCGATGTTAACGGGAAGTTTATCGGGGTAGATTGGTTTTCAACCGAACACAGTGAATATCCCAAAGGGCTTCCAGAGGAAGATATTTATACACGAAGCCACTTCACAAAAGGTCAGTTTGCCAAATTGGGGCGCGTACACTTTTCTGATGTACAACACCTAAAAGATTTGTTTAAAATTTTTCACATTGAATACTTGGCTCACAAAATAAAAAAACAACTCATCCCCGATCAATCCTTCACTCTTGCCACTTGGGATTTGGTTGCGACAAAAATTTAATGAAATGGTGATTCATGACCCAAAAAGAAATAATACTTATTATTGCCTCCCATCCCGATGACGAAATACTCGGTTGTGGGGGAACGATTGCAAAATATTCACGGCAGGGAGCTGAAGTTTATCCTGTCATTTTAGCTGAGGGAGCAACCTCCAGAGGCTTAACCAAGGGGTTAAATAGAAACTCAAAAAAAAATCCCGAATTGAAAAATTTAAAAGAAGCAGCCAAAAATGCAGCTAAAATTTTGGGGACAGAGATTCCCATTTTTTTAAACTTTCCAGACAACCAACTTGATAAAATTCCTCTATTAAAAATTATTCAAAAAATTGAACCTATCATAAAAAAAATAAAACCTAATATTCTGTGGACCCACCATGGCTATGATATCAACATCGACCACCAAATTACTCATCAAGCTGCCATCACTGCGGCTCGTGCCTTGCCCGGATCATCCATTCAACAAATATTATTTTTTGAAACCCCTTCTAGTACAGACTACCAAATTCAAAGCACCCAAACTGCTTTTTTGGCCCAATGGTTTGAAGATATCACTTCTACTCTTGAGTTAAAAATGAAAGCACTGGAAGCCTACCACCTGGAGATGAGGGCCTGGCCTCATTTACGATCTTATGAAGCCATCGAGGCCTTGGCAAAATATCGGGGAGCTATGGCCGGATTTTGTGCAGCCGAAGCGTTTATGTTGGGAAGGAAAATGGTCGCCTGATTAGACTTCTTTCGTAACCTACTCAACTTTCAAAAAGTGTCTGATTTTCTTCCGACAAATTTTTAAGAATAAAATTCTCCATCCTTGCACAGGCATAATGCACCGTCTTCAGCCAAGTTCTCAGCATTTTGATTTGTTCCCGAATACGAAATGTCGACTGTTCTGGCAGTTTTAACGCAGCTTCTATCCCTTGATAAAAGGGAATTAGTTCGCCCTGAATTTGTGGAAAAAGAAAATTGCCAAAGAAATTATCCTCGAGATTTTCAGGAATATTTTCCAACTCATTGATCGTCTGCTCCAATCGAAGCAAAAGTGGGCGATAAGTTTCCAGACCAAAAAGTTGCAAATCAAAACGATGCTGGAAAATAGAAATGCTATCCAAAATATCCAAAGTGATTTCCTGAAAATTTCTTAGATACCCCAGGGCTGTCCGGAATTTCATTTTCATTTTTTCCAAAAACACTTCTTTCTCTTCTACAGGAGATTGTTCGATACTCTCTTTCAGAAGAGCAAATACATCTCTTTCTTCACTAAAAAATTCCAAGGCCTGATCAGGATCCAGCCACTTTGCATTTTTTAAACGAGCTCCGTATTCCTTCGGAATTACATTGTAACAATGGATCCCCACCCCCTCTTTTTTGAGAATACTTTCAAAAAAAAACCTGAAACTATTCCAAATTGGGCTACTTAAAATGAGTTTTTCATTATTACCTTCCACCCATACCTCTTTGCTTCCAGCGGAAACATAATGCTGTTGAATGTGTTGCAGCTCTTTTTTGTCACAGTCCTCCTGGAAGGAGGAAGCCCCTTGAGCGTGACCTGCGTGAGTGTAAGGATCGTAGGCCAAATCCTGACCCACAAGAAAAACGGAAGAACAACCCATATAACAAAGAACAAAAAAAAGTTCATGCGCCACCGAACTACCTGCGTTTCTTAAGATTTCTTTGGGGAAAAACCAGCCCTGTTGACCTAAGGGACGAAAAAAATTAATTTTGGGCCCGCTATACTTTTGATAGGTTTCGGGCCAGACGCTCAAATCGCTAAGTAAAAAAGTTCGCCTTAAATCGTTAAATTCTTCGAAATATTTTCTGGTACAACTGATTCGCTCTAAACAACCAACTAGATGTGGGGTAATCCCATGCTGGAGTAAGATGCGCAGGGCTGAATCTGCACAGGCAATCACAGCCTTGTTCTGTACCTTTTTCAACCATTCCAGCGAATGATTCAACGAGGGCCCTGTCGACACCACAATACCTGGAAAGTCCCGGAAACGTTCCAGTAAACAAGTGAAAGAAGGAACCTGGTGGGCATGAAAGACATTATTTACAACATTCATAAAACCTTGATAATTGTCTTCCCAATCTCCAACCATGAATTCAGAAACCTGTTCAATTTGTTCCTTCATACACTGGGCCACAGAGACATAATAATCTTCCTTCTTGTCCCAGACCAAAGAGACCTCCTCATAAATCAGGGGCATGTCCTTGATAAAGACAAGCATATTTCCATCTGCAAAAAAGGCTTGAAGCTTTTCCTGCAGCGCTTCAAGTTCCTCATCCACCAACAAAAGCAATTTTTGAGAAGTAAGGATCTCTGTCCAATCAGTTAGTTCCAGCGAATAGCGAAAGAGAGTAAGAGACCGTTCCAGCACAATCGCTGCTTCAAATTTCTGTGAGAATTTTTTGCAGAATTGCTGGAAAGAATACCCCAGACCCAGACCATAAAAAACCACAAACTTCGGAGAAATAAGATTTGTCTTTTTTAAATACTCTTCTGCTTTTAGCAGGGGCTGCCCTTGATAAAGAAGTTTCCCTTGGGCATCTTTGAGGTCAAAAATGCCTGGAGAAACTTCAACCAATTGCTCGGGAACGTATTTTATTTCCCTTATTTTTTGGGCTAGTTTGGGATGAGTGGTTTCAAGGACAGCAAAGTTTTTTTCGAAATAGTTCATATTTAGCTCAGATCTTCTCACTCAATCTCCTTTTGAGAAGATCACTCTTCTCTCACACTCCAATAAAGGGCCATATCAATTTTCCAAGAGCGTCTGATTTTCTTCCGACAAATTTTTAAGAATAAAATTCTCCATCCTTGCACAGGCATAATGCACCGTCTTCAGCCAAGTTCTCAGCATTTTGATTTGCTCCCGAATACGAAATATCGACTGCTCCGGCAGTTTCAGCGCAGCTTCTATCCCTTGATAAAAGGGAATTAATTCGCCCTGAATTTGTGGAAGAAGAAAGTTGCCAAAAAAATCATCTTCGAAACTCTCCGGGACCTTTTCCAACTCATTGATCGTCTGCTCCAATCGAAGTAAAAGTGGGCGATAAGTTTCCAAACCAAAAAGTTGCAAATCAAAACGATGCTGGAAAATAGAAATACTATCCAAAATATCCAAAGTGATTTCCTGAGAATTTTTTAGATACCCCAGGGCAACTTGAAATCTCATTTTTATCTTTTCAAGAAATACTTCTTTCTCTTCCACAGGAGATTGTTCAAGACTCTCTTTCAGAATAGCAAAGACATCCCTCTCTTCACTGAAAAATTCCAAGGCCTGATGAGGATCCAGCCATTTTGCATTCTTCAAGCGAGCCCCATATTCCTGGGGAATCACATTGTAGCAATCCACCCCCTCTTTTTTGAGAAGGGTTTCAAAAAAAAGCCTAAAACCATTCCAAGTGGGACTGCTCAGAATAGGTTTTCCACTATTCCCCTCCACCCACACCTCTTTCTTTCCAGTAGAGACATAATGAAATTGGATTCCTTCCAGCTCTTGTTTGTCATAGTCCTCCAGAAAAGAGGAAGCCCCCTGGGCATGACCTGCATGGTTATGAGGATCATAAGCTAAATCCTGCCCCACTAGAAAAATGGGAGAGCAACCCATATAATAAAGAGCCAAAAAAAGTTCGTGTGCCACCGAATTGCCTGCATTCCTTAATATTTCTTTTGGAAAAAACCAACGCTGCTGGCCTACGGTACGGAAAAAATTAATTTTGGGCCCGCTATACTTTTGATAGGTTTCAGGCCAGACACTCAAATCGCTAAGTAAAAAAGTTTGACTTAAATCGTTAAATTCTTCGAAATATTTTCTGGTGCAATAGATTCGTTCAAGAGAACCCACCAGATGCGGGGTAATCCCGTGTTTGAGTAAAATGCGCAGGGCTGAATCGGCGCAGGCAATCACAGCCTTATTCTGTACCTTTTTCAGCCATTCCAGCGAATAATTCAACGAAGGCCCTGTAGACACCACAATTCCTGGAAACTTCTGAAAACGTTCCAGCAAAGCAGTAAAAGAAGGAACCTGGTAGGCATGAAAAACATTATTCACAACATTCATAAAACCTTGAAAATTGTCCTCCCCCTCTCCAATGAAGAATCGAGAAACGTATTCAATTTGCTCCTTCATACACTGGGCCACAGAAACGTAATAATCCCCCTTGTTGCCCCAGACCAAAGAGACCTCCTCATGAATCGTGGTCATTGCCTTGACAAAGACAAGAAAACTTCCATCCCCAAGAATAGTCAGAATACTGTTCTTCAACTCCTCAAGTTCTGCGTCCACTAACAAAACTAATTTTTTCGAAGCGAGAATCTCTGTCCAATCGGTCACTTCCAGAGAATAGCGAAAAAGATCCAGAGATTTTTCTACCACAAAAGCTATTTTAAATTGTGTGCATTGTTTACAGAATTTCTGGAAAGAATAACCCAGACCCAAACCATAAAAAACAACAAACTCAGGAAAAGCGAGATTCACTTTTTTTAAATACTCTTCAGCCTTTATTAAAGGCTTCCCCTGATAAAAGAGCCTTCCTTGCTCATCTTTGAGATCAAAAACGCCTGGAGAAATTTCGACCAAGTTCTTGGACAAATATTTAATGCCACTTATTTTTTGAGCTAGTTTGGGATGAGTGGTTGCAAGGACAGCAAAGTTTTTTTCGAAGTAGCTCATATTTGATTCAGATATTCCCACTCAATCTTCTTTTGAGAAGATCATTCACTCTCATACCCCAATAGAGTAAATCTTTATAATGCCCAAACAATTTGTTTACAATTTGTTGAACCTTTTCCACATAAGGGATGGGTTCATTACGAACTTTTGAGATTTCAATGCACATGACTGGCATGAGGTATTGAAAGAAAGGAAGCATCAAACCGTTGACCACTAAAGAATCTTTTTTAAGCAGAAGATTTTCTGCTTTTTCCAACTCATTAAAGAGAGATTCGTACTTCTTTTCTAATTCCTCACCATTCACCATAGGAAAGTTGTATTGATAATAAAGCGAAAGGGCCTGGTTCATTTCTAAAATCGTGGGAACAAAAGTCTCATCAAAAAAAGAAATGGCCCTCTGCATCGTCTCTGTTGTCTCTGCTTCCTTTTTCTTTTTTTGTTCCAAGGGAATTTGAAGCAAGGGAACAATATCTTTGGCCCAGGCATCTTGAGAAAGGTCGAAATGCAACAAGGCCTCTTCAGGCTCAATTTGTGAAACACCCGGAATTTTAGCCCCATAGTCCCGTGGAATAATATTAAAGGTCTTGCAGGAATACTTTTGACCCAGACGTACAAAATCTTCTTTGAAACTCTTCCAACAATCCCGGCTTAAAATAGGCTGTCCATTGTTTCCTTCTATCCAATTGGGATTATTCTCAATTTTTTCCTGCTTTAACTTTTGATGAATACATTCGCCCTCTTCTCTCACCAAATTCCAAACTCCAGAGACGTGGGAAGCCTCTGAAAAGCGATCAAAGGCCAGGTCTTGTCCCATCAAATAAATGGAATCACAACCCAGCAAGGCCAGCGCCGCATAGGCCAAGGTGGCCGAGGAACGACCGATATCATTTCCCTTGTGTTCCGGGTAAAAAAATTCGTGCCCATTCCCTACACTAGGTAAAAACACTTGGGGGCCTTGAAAGGCCTCCAGACTTTCTGGTTGAAGGAGAGGCAGCGTAATTAAGCAACTTTGAGACTGGAGCGGAGTACCTTCAAAAAACTCACAGGTGGCCGCTCGTTCCATAGAAGTCACAAAATGAGGGATAATTCCTTGTGAGAGCAGAAGCTTATAGACAGCATCAACACAAACCACCAGGGCGTGTTTTTGAAGTTTTTTGAGAAGGGGCAAACAGAACTTTAAGGAAGGCCCCGCTGAAACGACAATACCAGACATCCCTCGGTAATAATCTTTAAACTCTTCTAGACGGGGAATGCTGGCAATTTTAGAAGTATTGCGCACATAATTCATCATCCCCCGATAGGCATCTTCCGGAAAGGCAGCTACATTCTGAATTTGCTGACTTCCTGCCTCAATAAAAAGATCCAAAAGCTGATCATAGAGATTGGACTCCAAGGCCTCATCCGGTAATTTTACAAAGGTGCAGGCCCCAATGGAATTCACCAACGAGATGTTAGAAAAGGCCTCTTGGAACTCTCTTGTATAAGAAGTTTTTTTTCCCAGAAACCAGAAAGTACGGGGATGTTCCAAAAATTCTGTCCAATCTCCCTCACTCCAAAGTTTGGCAAGCACCTCGAGCGATCGCTCAAAAATCACAAAAATAAAATTTTGATCTTTGAGGATGGGAAAAAGTCTCTTGAAACAAAGTGCATCCCCTAAACCTAGAAAAATAAGCATGCGACTCTTCTTGAGTTCAGCATCTAGAGAAAGATGAGCACTCGGATTCAAAACTTTTTGTGGATTGGGTGGCAAGGAACTCAAGAGTGAAGCCAGCTCTTTTTCTTGGGGGTAACGCTCAAGAAATTTTTGAATATTGTTTTGAATGAAGGTCATAATTTATACTCAGCACAGGAATAAATTTAACAAATCCATTACATGGTTCGAGGGCCTCACCATGTCCCAATTGGAACCAAGTGGGACATGGTGAGCCCAGTCGAATCCATGTAAATGACAAGACAAGTAGAGACGGGTTTAAAACCTGTCTCTATGTTACATCAAACTCTTAAAATTAAAGGCATTCAAATATTTGTTAAGTTCCTGTTGAATGATTTGTGGAGAGATTTCAATCTGCGCTGTTTTTTGATCCTCTCCCTTCACTGTCAGAAATTCTTGCTTGGGAAAAAACAAATCTGGCCTGGGGCTTTTATTTTTTTCTGGGTCTTGAAAAAAAAGATCAAAATCTTTTTCCCAAGCCTGAGCTAAAATTTCATAAGAAAACCGCCGGCTCTTTTCTAGAGCCTGTGCACTCAAAGGATTCCACAAAGATGGACTTTGAAGGACCTGGTTCATTTTTGAAATAAAATCTTCCTGGTAAGTTTCTTGAGAGGGATGTCCTGAAATCAAAAAACCTTCTTTCGCTTCTTCAATCCGTTCCTCCAAGGCAGCCAGGCGAGTGGTCACCACTGGCAATCCTGCGGCTTGCGCCTCTAACACAGCAATACAAAAGGTTTCTGCAAAGGTATTCGGGTAGGCCATCGCCAGACTTTGAGAAAAAATTGAATAGAGTTCCGATTTGGATACAGGGCCCAAAAGATGGACTCCTTCTTGTTTTGCTTTTTGATAAACCCCTGCATACTGCTGCTGATCTTGCTCTGCGCTGAGTCCATAGAGTTGCATTCCACTCATCACCCAACATTCCAACCCAGGATTCTCCCTGCGAAGAGTGGGAAAATAATCGAGCAAATATTCCAAACCTCGAGAAGGGGTAGAGGCATAAACAATTCTTTTTTTTCTTTCAGAAAAGGGAAGGGGTTTAAAAAGCTGAGGCCAAATGCCATTGCCCGTCACAAAAAATTTGGAAAGGGGAACTTGAAAGGCCTGAGCCAAGCTCTGGGCCTGCCACTGGCCTACACAATAAATTTTATCGACCCAGTGACTGACAAACTTCAAAGAGTAGAGCCCCACTTTCCAATTTTGACTATCCAAGCTGCAATCTACTTGTAAGGCCTGTTTAAAAAAGGGCTGATCGTAGGCGTCTGGAGTGAAATAAATTTGATAGGCTGCCCAACGCTTAACCAGCAGAGGAAGAAGCTGCCGGATTCCAATAAAAACATCCCAGTTTTTATTGAGAGAAAAAGATTCGAATGCTTCAAAAGAATGGTACTGTACTCCCTCGTAAGGGCCTACATCATCCAACAGGCTAAAGACATGCACTTCGTGCCCACGCTGAGCAAGCGCCTCTGCCATGTCAATCATCGCAGACTCAGTCCCCCCCAGGGGTTTTATTTTTTTGCTGCGACCGTGACAGGCAGCGCCTACATGAAAAAAGGCGATCTTATAAGGGGTCATAGAGTCCCTAGGATTTTCCGATTTTCTTCTGCTAAATTTTTAAGAATAAAATTTTCCATCCTTGAACAAGCATAATGCACCGTCTTCAACCAAAACCTCAGCATTTTAATTTGCTCCCGAATACGAAAGGTAGATTGTTCTGGCAATTTGAGTGCAGCTTCTATTCCTTGATAAAAAGGAATTAATTCCCCCTGAATTTGTGGATAAAGAAAATTGCCAAAAAAATCATCTTCAAGATTTTCAGGAATGTATTCCAACTCATTAATCATCTTTTCTAATCTAGTTAAAAGGGGGCGATAAGTTTCAAATCCGAAAAGCTGCAAATCAAAATGATGTTGAAAAATGGAAATACTATCCAAAACGTCCAAAGTAATCTCTTGAAAATTTCTTAAATACCCCAAGGCAGTCTGGAATTTCATTTTCATTTTCGTCAAAAAGACTTCTTTCTCTTCCACAGAAGATTGGTCTAGCCCCTCCTTCAGAAGGGCAAAGATATCCCTCTCTTCACTGAAAAATTCCAAGGCCTGACGAGGATCCAGCCATTTTGCATTCTTCAAGCGGGCCCCGTATTCTTGAGGAATTACATTGTAGCAATCCACGCCTTCTTTTTTGAAAATATTCTCAAAAAAATTCCTGAAATTATTCCAATAGGGGCTAGTCAAGATAGGTTTTCCATTATTACCTTCCACCCACACCTCATTTTTCCCAGCGGAGACATAATGATGTTTAATGTATTGCAACTCACTTTTGTCATAATCCTCCAAAAAGGAGGAAATCCCTTGAGCATGACCCGCATGAGTGTGAGGATCATAGGCTAAATCCTGACCCACCAAAAAAATAGGAGAACAGCCCATGTAATAAAGAGCCAAAAAAATCTCGTGCGCCACTGAAGTCCCTGCATTTCTCATTATTTCTTTTGGAAAGAACCAACGCTGCTGGCCTACAGGGCGAAAATAATTAATCTTGGGCCCGCTATACTTTTGATAAGTCTCGGGCCAAATACTCAAATCACTTAGTAAAAAAGTTCGATTTAAATCATTAAATTCTTCGAAATATTTTATGGTACATTGAGTTCTTTCAAGGCAGGCAACTATATGAGGCGTAATCCCATGCTTGAGTAAAATACGTAGAGCTGAATCGGCACAAGCGATCACGGCCTTGTTCTGTACCTTTTTCAACCATTCTAGTGAATGATTCAAGGAAGGCCCTGTGGATACCACAATGCCAGGAATTTTTTGAAACCGTTCCACTAGGGAAGTAAAAGAAGGAACCTGATAGGCATGAAAAACATTATTCACAACATTCGTGAAACCATGGTAATTGTCTTCCCAATCTCCAACCATGAATTCAGAAACGTATTCAATTTGCTCTTTTATACACTGAGCTACTGAAACGTAATAGTTCCCCTTGCCCTCCCAAACCAAGGATACCTCCTCATGAATTGGGGTCATTGCCTTAACAAAGGTCAAAAAAATTCCATCCGAAAAACAAGATTTAAGTTTTTCCTGTACCGCCTCGAGTTCTTCATCCACCAACAAAAGCAATTTTTGCGAAGTGAGAATCTCTGTCCAATCGGTTACTTCAAGCGAATGACGAAAAAGAGTAAGAGATTTTTCAACCACAATTGCTATTTCAAATTTTTGTGAAAATTGTTTTTGAAATTCCTGGAAAGAATAACCCAAACCCAAACCATAAAAGACGACAAACTTTGGGTAAGTGAGATTCACTTTTTTTAAATATTCTTCTGCTTTGAGTAGGGGTTGCCCTTGATAAAGAAGTTTTCCTTGGGCATCTTTGAAATCAAAAACGCCTGGAGAAACTTCAACCAGGTTCTCGGGTGAATATTTCATTTCCCTTACTTTTTGAGCCAGTTTGGGATGGGTGGTTTCGAGGACGGCAAAGTTTTTTTCGAAGAAATTCATTTTTTTGATCTACCTTTTTACTGCAAATGAGATTTGATATGTTCCAGTAAAAGCCGGGCCTCTTCTTCCTGAGGGTACTTGGCCAAAAAATTGTTGAGGATATCGATGGCCTTACCCGCTTGCCCCGAACGGTGATAAGAAAAAGCCAGGATGGGATAAAATTCCAGACACTCTGGATCCATTTCCAGAATTTTTTCGACTACTTTAATCATCCCATCAAAATTTTCCGTCTCCCTTCCGGCATCAAAAAAATTCAGCTGTGCCGCAACATTATAGGGATTGCGCAGCAGGGCCTCCACAAAAAGAACAAAGGCCTCCTTTTGCTGACCCAGTTGCCAGAGCAAGGTTCCCAAATTTGCGTAGGGCTCACTGTATTCGGGCAACAAGGCAAGGGCCTTCCCAAAGGCCTTACCTGCCTCCGAAATATTTCCTTTCAGGGTCAATAATTTCCCCTGCAGATTATTTAAAAAGGGATCGTCCGATTCGAAATTAAAATCTGTTCCCAGTGTGGGTGCCCCTGTAGTCGGATCCTTCCTGTTTTCCAGAATGCCCCGAATGCCCTCAAGGAGGCTTCTGCCCTCTTGGGGAAAGAGGAATGAATTCTCCGGAGTAATCAAAACATCCAGCTCTCCTTCGCCAAAATAATCCATGGCCTGCCAGATATTTTTAATGGCGTCTACCTGCAATACCCCTTTAAAAGGCTCCTCTTTTATCCATTTGGGAGGCCTCTGTTTCAGCATTTCGGGCAAGGCATAAATTTTGAAATTTTCATTCCATTCTCCGACAATCTTACCTTGTGCCACCAAATCTTGAATAGAATCACGGGCACTCACAGCAGGCCTCACTTGAAAACCATAACTTTTTCCTAAGACCTCACCTGTCGCTAAGGAATTTGAAGAAATCATAGAGTATTACTCCTTTCTAACGAGTGTAATGTTGTCTCTCCAACAAATTGGGGAGAGGGAATTAAGGATGAACATTTTTTAAGAAGGAGCTGCTGTGCGTGGCTCAGATCGGGCCGTTCCTGCAGTACTTCTATTTTTTCTACAAGCCCAGTCCATTGCTTCTGCTCCGTGAGCAACACGACTTCATTCACTAAAATTTCAGGGTGCTCAGACTGCTCCTCCTTGGCTTTTTTTAATGCCAGGGCAGCCTTTTCCAATTGGGCTGTTTTAAAATAAAGATGTACCAGACGTCTGTTGGCCTCAAAACGGGTTCCAGAATATTGTTCGGCCTTCTCAAAACTTTTTTCAGCTTGTGCAAAAAATCCCAGATAAAGCTCCGAGACTCCCTGATTTAACCAGGCAATACTTTCATCCGGATTCAAGGTCAGGGCCTTACTAAAAGACAAAAGCGCCTCTTTGTGTTTCCCTAAAGATTGTTTTACGCTTCCTTCGTTCAAATAAAAACCTGGATGATCGCCTATCTTTTGACGGCCCTCATTCAAAATCTCTTGGGCCAACACAAAATTTTTCATCTCAACCAGAATGGTGGGCAAATAAAGATAAGGGGTCGGATTACTCGGTTCCAATTCCATCACTTGGGCATAGGCCTTTGCCGCCTCAGCATATTTTTTTTCCTGATGCAGAATTCCACCCCAGACCAACCAGAGTCGCACATATTTGGGGTCAATCTTCAGTGCCTTTTGAAGAACTTCTTTGGCCTTTTCCACCTCTCCCATACGCCAATACTGAGCGGCCATTTCATAACACACATGGGCATTGTCCGAGGCTTTTCTATATTTCTCCTCGGTGATGCCCAAATACAATTCATCTTTTTTCCTTAAGACCTCCTGAGAATTATATTTTCCATAGTGATGAATCCGCAGGGGAACATTGATTTGAGGATACTCCTGTTTTTCATGTCGTGCATGTTCGTGGATTTCTCCCTGAAAACGGATTTGAGGATCTCTCGGAAAAAGTCGAGCCAGAGAAGAATCCATATAACCGGGATAGCCTTTTGCTTCCGGCACTTGAAGCTGGTTTGGCCTCCAACCACAGGTGTTCGAGTCGAGGCAATAGCTGGTCTGGATCAGTGTAATGATAGGCTTCTGAGGATGCAGAAGGAGTTGTCGGATTGGATCATGATCTTGCCTAGAAATGGCTTCATCGGCGTCGAGAACGAGGATCCAGTCGCTGCTCGCGTGCGCTAAAGAAACGTTGCGTGCCTCGGAAAAATCATTCTTCCAGACGTGAGAGATCATGCGCGCCCCAAAAGATTTCGCGATTTCTACCGTGGCATCGCTAGAGCCCGTATCGACAATGACCATTTCGTCGACGAGGCCCTGAACGCTTTGCAAACAAGCACGCAACCAGGCCTCTTCGTTTTTAACGATCATGCAAAGCGCCAGCGTGGGGCCTGTTTTTTTTACTGCAAGATTCATTTTTTCTCCAAAAATAATTTTGAATTTTCAATCCAAATCCAGACTCAATCGTAACCTCTTCAATAATTTTGCCAGGGCTGCCGCGTGAATTTGGGAAACCCTGGATTCCGTAATCGACAAGATGACTCCAATTTCCTTGAGCGTCATTTCTTCCAGATAATACAAGCTCACCACCTGCCGTTCTTTTTCTTCCAAATTTGCAATCTCCTCACCGAGCAGTTTTTTGACCTGTTCAATGTGCAACTGCGATTCCGGCGTACGAATGGCTACATCATCCAAAGTCTGCAGCAACATTTCTTCGATCGACTGAGGATTTTGACAAGAATCGTAAGGAATCTCTTTGCCAAAGGCCATCTCTGCCCTCATTTGATGGCAAGTCTCCAAATCGACTTTGAGTTCAGCACAAATCTCATATTCAGTGGGCTCCCGTTTGAGCTGTTGGCACAGGGTTTCAAAGGTTCTTTTAAATTTATTTACCTTTTCACGTGCAGAGCGCGGAAGGGCATCCATGCGTCGAAGCTCATCCATGATTTGACCCCGAATGCGGCATTCCGCATAGGCCTTGAATTCTTCTGGTTCGCGGGGCCTTCCCCAACTGAAACGCTTGACGGCATCAATCAAACCCAAAATTCCACTATGAATAAGATCATCGCCGTTGATATGTCTGGGCAGGCGATTGAGAATTCGGTTCACGATCCATTTCACGAGCCTAAGAAACTCAACCACCTTTTCTTGTTCAAAAGAAGAGAGGGCATCCGAGACCGGAGAATGTTGCCCATATTGTTGAGATTGTTGAGCCTGCACCGAATTCAAAATCTACTCCTTACAAAAAGGTTAAACCTTCCACACCTGCTCCCTCCGGCATCGTCCTCACAGATACAGCCATCCTTTCTCTCACCATCTTCTTTTCGGAAGAGAACTTCTTTGCTACTATCAACTTCTTTTCTTGGACTGGCGGCTTTTCCAGAACCAGGCTCATTTCGGGAACGGATTTTTTTTCTATGACGAACTTCTTTTCCAGGGGAAGTTCCGGCAGCAGAGAACCTCGCGCCGAAAAATTGAAAAAACAATCCATGATCCGCTCCAAAGTTGCTTCTTCAATATCCTCGGGAATTCGTTGCCCCATGGTAAAATAAGCCAGAGGCACCTGGCTATAGTAAGGCGCATGAAAGAGATTTCCAAAATTTTCTGTTTCATCCAATTTGGTAAGGATTAATCGATCAAAACGGGTGATACTAAAGCGCCTCATGATAGAGAAAAGATCTCCAAATCCCAGATGAGTGGGCAAAACCAGGGCGGTTTGAACAGACCCCAAATTTTCACAAGTCTTGGCCAAACGCGCCATTCTCTCATTGTCATAGGGAGAACATCCCTCGGTATCAAAAAGAACAACCTCATAATTTGCAAATTCAGTCAGATTTTGTACCAGTTCGGATTCATGAGTCACAAAGTAAAAAGGAATTTCATTCTCTTCTGCAAAGCGTCTCAAGGGCTCTTGTCGATGGAGAATGTCATAATCAATCGAAACAATAGCAATGGAACAGCCTTCTAGTTTGTATTTCAAAGCAAGCTTGGTTAAGGTGGTTGTTTTTCCGGAACCCGTAGGGCCTACAAAAGCCAATTGAGTAGACTCCAAACCTTCTCTTTTGAAGGGGAGGGGTTTTGGCATTTTTTTCATCAAATGATGCGCTGACATTTCCTCACATTTTTCCAGATCAAATTCTTCGCACTCGCTCAAAAGTTTCTCCGAAAGTTCATGAATCAGGGAAGATTGCAGTTCATGCTGGTTCAGCGTTCGACACACACTGAGAATGGCTCGTTCCATTTCCTCTATTTTTCTCTGATTCTGCTTTGCGAAATAGGCCTGAATGGGAGACAGCTCAGGGATCGCCCTCAGCTCAGGAGAACTTCTCAGTTCAGGGACAGGAACAACTGAACCCTGTTTGACTTTTGGCGCTTGGAGCACTGTTTCCTGAAAAGTTTCTTTCGGACTGGAAGTCTTTAAAGAGAAATCCTGGGTATCGACAGGATAAAGTGCCGCCGTCACTTCCAAACTGATCGAAGGATCTGCCAGGGGATGAGTCTTGGGCTCTACTTTTCGGGTAGAGAGAATCACCGCTTCAGGACCCATTTCCTTTTTGATTTTTTCAACCGCTTCGCTCAAAGAGCGGACAAGATAAGTTTTGATTTTCATGCGGCTTCTCCAATCATCCCTACCGGTTTAACCTTGGCGTGCCCTGCCACTTCAGCATGGGCGAGCACAGCCAGGTTCGGTATAAATTTTTCAATGAGGCGATAGAGATGGGGGCGCACTTGTTGGGAAGTGAGCACTACCGCCGGTTGATTATTCGCTAAATTCTTTTTGGCCTCCTGGCTAATCTGGGTCACAATGTTCTTCGCCAGATTGGGTTCTAAAGCCAGCTGAGGTCCTGAGCGACTTTGAGCCACAGATTGAATAATTTTCTCTTCAATCGCCCGGGAAAGGGTAATCGCATATAAACTCTGATCGTTCGCCACATGTCGTTGGGAAATGGTTCTTCCCAGGGCCATCCGAACTTGTTCAGTCAGCTCAAGCGGATCCTTGGTCATGGGAGCATATTCGGCCAGGGCCTCTAAAATGGTGGTGATGTCTCGAATGGAAACTTGCTCTCGCAACAAATTTTGTACCACCTTCAAAACCACGCCAAAGGAAAGAAGCTCGGGGAATAAATCGGCAATCAGTCGGGGATGCGTCGTCTTCACTTGTTCGATCAGTTTGGCCAGATCCTGCCATCCAAAAAGTTCATGAAGATTGTGACGAACCAGCTCAACCAGGTGAGTAGCAATGACACTGGAAAGATCCACCACCGTATAACCCGCCACTACCGCCGCTTCTTTTTGCTTTTCTGGAATCCAAAGTGCGTTTAATCCAAAAGTGGGGTCTTTAGTCGGAATTCCTTCTACAGGACGAGTAATCATTCCCGGATCCAGCGCCAGGACATGGCCTATCATCAGTTCTCCCTGGCCAATCACAGCTCCCTTCAGGAAGATACGGTATTCCCCGGGTCTTAATTTCAGATTATCCCGAATATGCACGGGAGAGAGCAACACACCCATCTCGGAAGCCAACTGTCTGCGGATTCCCACAATACGTTGAGGAAATTCTCCTCCTACCCTTTGATCGACAATGGGAACCAAATCGTAACCTACCTCGAGTTCCATCATGTCGAGGGGGGGAATAGCATCTACAGGTTGAGGCAAGGCCTCCTGGTCCCCACTCAGCCCCTCAGTGCCCAAGGCCTCTTTTTTGGCCTGAATATCACTTTGCTTCCAGATTTTAAAAGCCGCAAAACCCAGGAGGGAAGCCATCAGTAAAAAGGGAAGATGGGGTAAACTGGGAATTAAACCCAGGCCTCCGAGCAACATTCCGGCCATTCCCATAGGGCGCCACTGGCTAAGGGTTTGCTCCCCTATTTGCTGAGAAAGCCGGGTCTGAGAGGCCACTTTTGTAACGATGATACCTGCTGCCGTAGAAATGATGAGGGCAGGAATCTGTCCCACGAGACCATCTCCAATACTGAGGATGGTGTAGATCCGTGCTGCATCCGACAGATTCAAGCCTTGCTGAGCCATCCCAATCACAAAACCACCAATGATATTGACCAAGGTGATCACGATGGTCGCCACTGCATCTCCGCGAACAAACTTTGAAGCTCCGTCCATGGCTCCGTAGAAATCCGTCTGTTTTTCGAGCTCCTCACGACGTCTCTTGGCTTCCTTGTCGTCGATGGATCCGGCATTCAAGTCGGCATCGATGGCGAGCTGTTTTCCGGGCATCGCATCCAAGGTAAAACGGGCAGCCACTTCGGCAATACGACCCGCACCTTTGGTGATCACCACAAAGTTGATCACCACCAAAATGATAAAGACCACCATTCCAACCACCATGTTTCCGCCCGCTACAAAGTAGCCAAAGGCCTCAATGACACGACCAGCAGCGCCTTCCCCACTCGATCCATTGAGTAAAATCAAGCGGGTACTGGCAATATTCAGAGTGAGGCGCAATAAAGTGGCAAAGAGAATCAGGGTGGGAAAAACAGAAAAATCCAGCGGCTTATAGGCGTACAAGGCCACCAGGAAAATCAGAATAGAAAGTGAAATTGAAAAAACCAGAAAGATATCCATGAAAAAGGGAGGAATAGGAAGCACCATGAGTAGCACGATACCCATCACGGCAAGCACCAGGAACAGGTCTCCCCCTTCTCGAAGAATATTTCGAACTGGATTCTTTTCAGCCAACATACCAGTGAGCTCCTTTCATGAGATGACGCTTTCGGTACAGCTGATAGATATAAGCCAGAACCTGGGCCACACTTCGGTAAAATTCTGCAGGGACTATCTTTCCCACTTTTACTTTCTTGTAGAGGGCACGCGCGAGTTCGGGATACTCGTAAAGAGGCACATTGTGTTTCTCGGCCAGCTCACGGATAGTTTTTGCTAAAAGATCCTGCCCCTTTGCTACCACTCGGGGTGCCGGGTCTTCTCCCCGCTTGTAGCGAAGAGCAATGGCAAAATGGGTAGGATTGGTCACAATCACATCTGCCAAGGGAACTTCTTTCTTGATCTGGCGCTTTGCCCTCTCCAGAGCGACTTGTTTGACCTTGGCCTTCACATGGGGAGAAACTTGTTGTTCCTTCACTTCATCTTTTAATTCTTGGCGGGTCATCTTCATCTGTTTGGAAGTCTGGAACCACTGATAGATATAATCTAGACCGGAAAGGACTATTAGAAAAATACCGATTCGGAGAAGCAGACTTAAAACAACCTGAGCGCTCCAACTCAAACTTTCCATCATGTCCATTTTGGAAAGATAGACCATGTCACTAAACCTATCCTGGAACACCCCATAGGTAATCAAACCAATCACGCTCAGCTTCAAAAAATTCTTCAGGATCTGCACCATGCCATTGGAAGAGGCAAAAAGACGCTTGAAACCATTGGCAGGATTCAGGATAGAAAACCTGGGCTTCAGGGTCTTTACAGAAAAATGAAATCCGGTTTGTGC
This sequence comes from Deltaproteobacteria bacterium, assembly GCA_015233135.1. Lineage (NCBI taxonomy): Bacteria > Pseudomonadati > Myxococcota > Myxococcia > Deltaproteobacteria bacterium. Next base: position 22,174 of record JADFYH010000010.1, on the reverse strand, counting down.
GAAGGAGGTGAGTAGGGCCACCGCAAAAATGCTTGCAAAAAGAATGACAAGAAAAGAGGCCGAATCCTGCAGATAGCGCTGCAACCAAGCGATAATCGTAATCCAGCCAAATTGGCTATCGAATTGCAGCGCACTCCGCACTGCATTGAGTAGAGTCGAGATCAGAGACTGGCCCTTGATGTAGAGGATAGAAAAAGCAACGCTCAAACCCATCAGGGTCCCCAGCTCCACACTACGTGGAATTCTTCCCTCTTCCCGAAACTCTTTCACCCTTTTTTCCGAGGGGTCTTCAGTTTTGTCCTGATCGTTATCGGCCATAGTTTCTTACCAAAGGTTATATCCCGTTTTCATCATCCGGTCGGAAAAGTGTTGAAATTGAGCAAAAATACCAGGCCAGCTCAGGTTAACCAGCAACAAGCCGCAGACAATATTAACCACAAAAGTAATGTTAAAAAACAAATTCATTTGGGGGGCCGCCTTTGCAATGATGGCCAACACCAGATGTACCGCAAACATCGCAAACACTACCGGAAAGGCCAGCTGAAAGGAGGCCTTAAAAACATCGTTTAGAGTTTGGGATAGGCCCCCCATCATGTGTCCCATCTGAAAATCAGGGACACCAATCGGTATTTTTTGAAAGCTCTGGGTCAGAACAAAAAACAGATTGTGATGAAAATTTACGGACAGTAGAAAAAGTAAAAGCAGGTTCACGCCAAAGGCGGCCAACATCGAAACCTGATCGCTTCCCTGGGGATTGATGATGTTGGCGATGGAAAATCCCATCTGAAGACCGGCAAATTCTAGGGTGAGAGTAACCAGTACAAATATAATCCGAACTCCAAATCCAATGAAGGCACCCAAGCCCACTTCCCGGGCCAAAACCACACCCAGCAATATGTTGTTGTGCAGAATGGCTTCCGGAAAAGGCCCCTGGAAAGACAGGGTCAGAAATGAAAGAGCCATGCTCATAAAAACTTTAATCTGGGGCGGAATAGGGGTTGAAGCAAACAGGGGCATTGCAGCCAGGAAGGCCCCGATTCGAAACGCCCCTAAAGTAACTTGTAGAAGTTCATTAACCACTGTCGCCTCATTGAATAAAACTGCTAAAGTCTCCCAGATAAGTCTTAAAATAATTCATCAAATGGGTGAGCATCCAGCTTCCAAAAATTAAAAGGGAAACCGCCATGGCGATCATCTTAGGAATCATGCCCACCGCAGGATCCTGTACCTGCAAGATCGCCTGCGCAAAACTCACAGTGATCCCCACTGCAAAGCCCATGACAAAAATAGGGGCGAGCACCATCATCGCCAGATAAATGGTTTCTCTCCCGATGTTCATGACCAGTCCTGGGCTCATCGAAAACTCCTCATTAGAGAACCAACAATCAGATCCCATCCATCGACCAACACGAAAAGCATCAGTTTAAAGGGCATCGAAATAACCACGGGGGGAAGCACCATCATCCCCATCACCAACAGCACCATAGAAATAACCAGATCGATGAGCACGAAGGGGAGATAAATCAAAAATCCAATCTGAAAAGCGGTTTTCAATTCACTCAACACAAAAGAAGGAATTAAAACCGCCATGGAAAGAGATTCCAGATTTTGTGGAACCTCTGTCTTTGACAAATTAATCAGCAACTCCAGATCGCTGCGTCGAGTTTGAGCAAACATGAATTTCTTGAGAGGTTCCGCCCCTTTCTTGAGAGCAGTTTCCTGATCAATCTTCCCTTCCATGAAGGGAGTAATAGAATCTTGATAAACCCGTTGAATCACAGGATTCATGATAAAAAAGGTAAGAAATAGGGAAAGGCCCACCAACACTTGGTTGGGAGGTGACTGTTGAACACCAATTGCCTGTCTCAAAAAAGAAAGAACAATGATGATGCGCGTAAAAGAAGTCATGGTAAGCAGCAGAGCAGGACCTATCGAAAGCAGGGTCATGAAGAGAAAGATCTTCATCGCACTTGCGACATCCGTTCCTCCCGCGGGATTGGATAAGGAAAAGTTGATTGGAGGAAGTGTCGAAGCCGCAAAAAGGGAAGAGGAGTTGAAACAGAAACCCAGCAAAAGCAGTCCCAGAGCTCCCCAAAATTTTTGTCTTGTAGACAAAATCATTTCCTTATTCTCCCTTAGGCGGTTGCAGACAAAGCTTTTTTGCCTTGTTCTTCCACAAGGCTTTCACTCTTTCGAAATCCCATCGAAGACATGGAGGGAAGAGGAGAAAGTTTTTGAACGACTTCCCGAACACGGTTTGAAAGTTTTTCCTTCGCTTCAAAGTGAAGTTGATTTTTAGAAAGTTGCAATTCTTCCAAAATTTGAAATTCTTTGTTTTGTTTTTCCTGGGCGGAAATAACCGGACGAGCTTCCTCTTCCACCTTATTCTGCAGAGATTGAAGTACCTGAACCTGCGAGGCTTGAACAGAAAGCAACAGGCGTGAGCCTTCCCAATCGAGCAAGACCACCTCTGTTTTTAGGCCCAGATTCAACTTTTGAAGGATCTTGAGGGGTTGATTTTTGGAAGCTTGAAAAACGCCGTTGGCCTTTCCTTTTGCGTTGAGGAACAAAAAGACAACCACAATCGAACTGCAAACAAAAAGAGTCCCCAAAACGGTTCGCATCCAGGGAAGACCTTCCTGATTTTTGGCCTGCGAAAGCACATTCACGCCTCGCTTTTCCTCGTTGTTTAAAAGATTATCTTCGGCTTGCAAGGTGGGAGAGAGAATAGGTTTCTCTCCTTTCCCAGTATTCGGATTCATTTTTTCCAACAGGTCTTGAACACTGGCTGTTTTTTCTACCGCCGGCTTTTCCGCTGCAGGAGCACTCAAGGGAGCAGCCTCAGTTGGTTTTGGACTCAGGGTTTCTGCATAAGCTCTCATATGGAAGGAAAAAAAGACTAAGAGAAAAAGGGTGAGTATTTTTGTTTTCATAAATTTTTCTGTCCTCTCTTTTAAAATAAAGACCTTTACACTATTTAATAGTTCTAACTGCTTGCTCCCATTTCTTTCGAATCTGCATTTTGTAAAACATTGGTAATTTTAATTCCCAAATTTTCTCCTGCTTCCACAACCTCCCCTTCCGCAATTGGCTTGTAGTGCAGAAGCAAAGTAAAAGGTTGCCCCACTTTTTGTTTCAAGGGAATGACCGAGCCCTTTCCAAATTTGAGTACATCTCCAAGACTCATCACGCTTTCCCCCAACAACACCTGCAAGGTGACTGGGACATCCTTCACCAAGGAAAGAGCTTCCTTGCTGAGAGATTCAAACTTTCCTACCGGGCTTTGTGCCTTGATTTCTTGTGTTTCCATATTTAATTTTCCTCAAAAAGTTAGGTCGAAAGATTTTCTATAATTTGAACTGCCCTGCTCTCTCCAATGGATCCCATTTTTCCCAAGAATGCAGTACTGCCGTTGATATAAATAGGGTGCCCTTTGTCATTGACCTTCAAGGGAAGCACTTGTCCCACCTGCAAACTAAGGGCTTCGCTCAAAAGAAGTGGCACTGTTCCCAACTCCGCATGAACCTTGGCGCTTACAGTCACCGAAACTGCGTGCAGGACAGAGGCTTCCCACTCCTCATCCCTCTGAAATTGCAGCGCCGCTCCTCCCTCTTGAACTTTGTTTTCATCAAATGCTGCGAGTAGATCCATGGGATAGAGCATCGAAAAACCATATTTACTTTCGCCGGAGGCCACCTCAAAACGAACGAGAATAAAATCATTGGGTGAATAAATTTTTGAAATGGATTCTGCCTCAACAAAAAACTTGTCCGGCTGAATAGAATATGCCCCCAGGCCCTTCCAAACATTGGTAGCAATCTCCAGAAGATCCTGTACAAATTGCCCAAAATAGTTTTTCTCTAACTTTGAAAGGGGAGTGCTCTTGCTCACGAAGCGATTTCCACCAAAAATGAAACTATAAAGAAAATAAAAGAAACTCCGCTCCACCACCAAATAGCCCCTAAGCGCCTCTGCCCCCGTCCCCCAGGAGACCACCAATAGATCTTCTACCTTTTGCCCCGAAAAAAAATCCTTGAACGAAAGCTGTTGAGCTGGAAAACTTTGCAAAACCTTGTCTTTTCCCCAAAGCAAATCCAGATGTTTTTGGAGCGCAGAAACAACTTTGCTTTGAAGTTCCTGGAGTTGTTCTACCTTTTTTGCAGAGCGGGCACTCGACTCCCCCAACCTATGAGGTTTTACTTCTCCCTCCCAAAGATGAAGAACCTGCTGCTGTTTTTCACCCCTGTATTCAGGATGTGCCTTCAATTGAGAAATCATACCCATTGGTTAAGCAAGGTCTGTACCAATTTTGTAATAAGTGTTTAACGGTGTTAAGTACTTGAAATAAGGTTTTTTTTAAAAGGCTGGGTTTAAGAAAATTTTAAAAGAGGAAAAGTTTTCCGGTGGGACTTAGAGATTTTTTCCTATTGAGAGGAGGAAAGGGTTTAACTTAATCGTATATTCCCCTCTCCCTTCAGGGGATGAGGAAAATGTGAGAACATTTTCGGGAGAGGGAACTGCAAGAAAACTCTTCTCACGTCTTACTCCTCACTTCTCACCTCTCCCCCCCTCACTGCACCGTAAATTCAGTATAATAAACTTTGGTGACCTTGCCTTTTTTCAACATCCGGTTAAATGCATCCTGAATATCTTCTTGCAGCAAGGCTTTGCCTCCAGACGTTAATACTTCACGCATTGAGACATCACTCAAAATAAAAAGAAGCTTGTCCTTGAGTTGAGGCTTTTTCGATTTCAGTTCGTCTATTACCTCCTGATTCGAGGCCCGGACTTGAACCCCCAACTTCAAATAATGGATAGAATTTTTGTCAAAAATATTGGCAACGATAGAATCCATTTGATAACTAAACTCTTCTTCTGCTCCTTTTTCTTCTTTACTGGGAAGCTCTTCTTTGTTCACTTCAGGGGCCGTGTTCTTTGCCTCTTTGGATTCTTCTTTCTTGTCTTCAGACTTGGCAGCCTCTTTTTTGTCGTCTTTGTTTCCCTCGTCCTTGGTGGCTTCACCCTCTTTTTTCTCCACCTTGGCCTCTTTCTTCACGTCCTTTTGATTTACAGAAGCTTTCTTTCCAGAGAGGAGAAAAAAGGCAGTGGCTCCACCTCCCAACACAACAACGACAGCAGCAATGATAATGATCATGAGTTTTTTATTCATAGTCTATTCTTCCTTTATCTTCTGACTTCTGACTTCTTACCTCTTACCTTCCTACCCACTTACCTACCCAACTGCACCAATTCTCCTAACATTTCATTGATGGCACTGATGGTTCTGGAGTTTGCCGAAAAACCTCTTTGAAAGACAACCATTTTGATCAACTCGGAAGCAATATCCACATTGGATTGCTCCAAACTGGAAGAGACGATGCCTCCTCTACCTCCCGCCGCGGGGGCATTGACAATGGCCGCACCCGAATCAGAAGTTGCCTGGAAGTTATTGCTTCCCACCCTTTTTAATCCTTCTTCATTCCCAAAGGTAGCCGTCGCAACCTGCGCCAGGGTGTGAGAGGCCCCGTTGGTAAAGGTTCCGGTAATGGTTCCATCCTTCGTAATGTCGATACTCTTGAGAGAGCCTGAGGCATAACCATCTTGGGTCAGATTAGTTAAAACAGAAGAAGATCCAAACTGTGTCACTCCATCGAGCCCAGTCCCCCCTGTACTTGTACTGCTTCCAAAATTAAAATTGATAACCTGGTTTTGAGTCGCCCCCAAAAAGTTAAATTGTGAACTGGAACCCGTCACAAAAGTGGTGGTACTCAAGGCCCCGGAGGTCCCATAAACCAGGGTGCCATGTTCTCCGATCTGATTGACCCCTGGGGTACCCGATGTCAGGTCTCCTCCATCCGCCAAGGCATACCATTCCCAATTATTGGTGGAAGCCTTACGGAAATAAACCGATACCAGGCGCGAATTGCCCAAAGAATCGTACACCGTGACCCCCGTCGAAAAATTGGAAGTCGCAGTAGGGTTCAAAGGATCAAAAGTAGCAGCGGCGGCATCATTGGAACTTAAATTGGAAACTACAGTCACTGAGGCTGTCTTGCTCGGTGGAACGGGGGTGGTTGCCACTTGAATATCCCCCACTTGCGCCGTTATTGCATTGCTGGAATTCGTCAGATAACCCTGCAGACGCTCCCCATTGGGATTCACCAGATAACCATCACTGTTGACGTTAAACTGGCCGGCTCGGCTGTAATAAGTAGAACCATCGGTGGCATTCTTCACCACGAAAAATCCGCTCCCATCAATAGCCAGATCCGTCGTAGAGCTTGTAGATTCAAATCCTCCCTGACCGAATTGCTGATTTACACCGGCAACCCGGGAACCTAAACCCCCTTGACTCCCTGCCAGGATGTCCTCAAAGCTGGCACGAGACGATTTGTATCCTACTGTGTTGACGTTGGCAATATTGTCACCCAGGGTAGAAATGGCGACACCATTGGCATTGATACCGTTTACACCGGCAAAAAGACCATTAAAAAGACTCATAAAATAATCCTCCTCATCGTGATGTGTGATGTGTCTGCGAATTCACGCAGAACCCATTACTGATCGCGTGTTAAATTCTAAGCTTGGTTAATTGAAAGCACATCTCCTATATTGATAGTTCTATTTCCCACACGAAGCATGGGAGTCCCCGAAGTGTAATCTACTCCACCGACTGTACTCTGCAGAATACCTTGAGCTGGAATAGTGGTTCCATTGGCACTTTGAGCACTGATTTGCAGGGTATACACCCCCGAAAGACCTGCACCCGTACTGTCTTTCCCGTCGAAATCGTAGTAGGCAGACCCCGCGCTTTGGTTGCTGTAATTGACGGTTCTCACCACTCTCCCCAAGGTATCAACTACATCCACCTTGACCGAGGCCGCCGGCTGCGGAAGAGAAATTCCAATTTGACTACTGACACCGCTTTGCACCTCGATTAGATTGCTCTTTGCCTCTATTCTTTTGCCAATCATGTTGACTGCATCGGAACTGGCTATATTCGATTGATTCGTTCCCATGGTTTTGAGGGTGTCATTCACATTGAACAATTGTTCCAGCTGACCAAATTGGGTCATTTGTTGGGTAAACTGATTGGGGTCTGCCGAGGGATTAAGAGGATCCTGGTTTTTGAGTTGAGCCAGAAGCAGATTCAAAAACTGATTCTTATTCAAGCTTGTCCGGTCGGTAGCCGCAGCAGCAACTGCGGTGCTCGCTGCCCCTGAAGTACTTCCTAATATTGAAGAGATATCTTGTGACATAATGTTTAAGTTATCAGTCAGCAGTTAGCAGTTAGCAGTATTTTAGCTGCCAACTCACAACTGATAACTAGTAACTGCCTTTAAACGATTTGATCCACCCCAGACGCCTGAGAATTAATCCAGCGATAGGCCGTGGGTGCTGAAACCTGTTTTTTCAAAATTTTGAAGGAAGGGTCTGACACAGACCCTTCCTCTCTATTCTTCCAGGTAGAAGAAGATTCACTTCCTACCCCTACATTAATATTGGCAAAGCCCAGACCACTTGAAGCCATGGCCTGTTTCAGTTCGACCGAATTTTGTTCCAATAATTGGCGAACATTTGGATTTTCTACAATCAGGTGAACTTTCAAGTCGTTCTTATTTTCCACATTCATTTGAATATTGATTCTTCCCCAGTCGGGTGGGGTCAGTTGAAGTTCAGCCCGACCTTCTTTCGCTTTCACAGTTACTTGAAAACTGTCTACCAGCTGACGGTGGATGGAACTTATGTCTTCGGGTTTAAAAAGAATGGGCGCCTGATTTTTTGCAAGGGCATCGCTGGCAACAGGGCCACCCAGTGCAGCAGGCCCTGCCAAAGTTTCTTTAGCAGGAGTTTGGGCCAAAGATTGAGAGAGCGTTATCTTATCGACGTCCAAATTTAAATTTTGTGCGGCCTTGCTTAGATCGACAGAAAAATTGTCCTCGGATAAAGTAGAATCTTCCAATTTCGCAAGCATCTCTTTCAGGGCCGGATTTGCCTTATCCAATGGATTCACCTGGCTCAGTTCTGCCAGCGCAGCCGCTTTCTTTTCTAAAACAGCCGCTGCCACTTTTTGATTTTGCTGTGGCTTGATTTCTTGCAACAAGTGGGAAGAAACTTCTTTTGCTTTTTCCAAGGCAGCCAAAGCGGGCGCTTTCACCTGGCCCAGCTGCAATTGTAATTTTGCTAAAACTTCTTCCTCGACAGCTGATTTTGTTTTTTGCGAATCTTTTAGTGCCTGAGAAAAAGGGCTTGGAGCACTCATTTTCTGCGCTGACAAATCTGCCGCGGTCTGAAGTGGCAGGACTGGGGCAAGCGTTGGCGCCAATTTTTCCGCTTCTATCTGAGCTGTCGGCTGACCGGTCTGGGTTTTAACATCCGTCTTTTCAGAGGCTGTTTTTTCTCCAGGAAGAACCGGAGTTTTTGTGTCCAGAGGAGCCATTTGAGTTTTAGATTGAAGCAGCTCTTGTACAAAAAGGGCCAAATAGCCTGGATCGGGCTGAAGAGCTGACGCGCCTTGCGCTTCAGCTTTTTGAACTTCTTTTGGGTTAACCGCTTCAACCTTGTCTGACTTTTGATCTCCACTTTTGTCTTCTTCTTTTTTTTCTTGCGTCTTGTTCCCTTGAGCTTTTGTATCTTTCTGCGCAGAAGAGGAAACAGCACTCTCACTCTCTTCTGTTTGTTTCTTGTCTTTCGCCGAAGCGTTCACTGAATCACTTTTCTTGCCTTCATTATTCGTCTTGGCAACATTTGTCTTGGCAACGCTCTTTTGTTCATCGCATTGTGAATTCAAAACACCCTCAAAACTATCGGGTTGATCTTCCGCCGTCGACCGCACACTCTCCGATTTAGAAAGAGGAGGATTACTGCTTCCCAAGCCCAAAATCTGATCTAAATTATTCATACTACTCCTTTATGGCTTTGCCGGATTCGCTGCATTCGCGGACTGAAGCAAACGTCTTCCAATTTCACTGGCATAGTGTTCATCCATGGCCGCCAGCACCTGACTTGAAATTTTTGGCTTCATGCGACGAATCATTTCCAAAGAGACGTTCAATGGCATTTGTTTCAAAAGTGATGCCACTTTATCGGGGCTCATGGTCTCATAAAGTTTTACCAAAAGGCTCAAACTGTCGTTGGTATCTGTTTTCTTTTTAACTTCCTTTGACAATTCTTCTCGCATTTTTCCCAACTCCAAAAGCCTGTCGCTCAACTCTTTTCTGATGCTGGTAAAATCTTGCCCGGTTTTTACCTCACGGGAAAATCTTTCCTTCTCTCGATCCAAATCAATCAAGGCCGCACCTCCGTCATTCACCAAAGAGGTTTTAGCGGGATTGTTTTGTGTGTTCTCAAAAAGAAAACTCAAATCAATGGGATAAGGCATCGATTCGGGGATGGGGCTTGCGAAACCGGGTTTGGGTATCAAGAGAAGCCCTAAGAGTAATAAGATTTTAATCTGCATTTTTTTCCCTCCATTCGTCCCGTTGTCGAATAAAACGAATTGTCGAGATCTCTCCGATCTCTTTTTGTTCCAGACGATTCATCTCCTGAAGATATTTTTGATGATCGCGTTCCTTCAAAATTTCAACTTGTCGCTTGGCTCGATAGGCGTCTTCGGTTTTTTTCAAACATTTAAAAACCTTTACCTGATGTCTGCACAAGGCCTCTTCTGTAGCCATCCGGGTCTGCTCCAGGGAAACCAGATAGGGTTCAATCCATAAACTCCATCTTTGTTCTTCGACACTCGTGCCACACTCGTTATACCGCCGTGCCCAGGTTTTTTGATTCTGTTTAATCTCTTCAATTTGGGTCTTCATTCCTGCTTCCACCTCACGCAACTGGGCAAGCTCCAGTTGAGCCTGTTTTTCTATTTCGCTGCGATAGCGAAAAAGAGACTCGAGTCTGAATTTAAATTTTTTCATGCGGCACCTTCCCAAGCCAGTTCTTTTAACCACTGCAGGGTCTTCTCATAAGGTGCGTCTTCGGATACATTTTGTTCCAGGAAATTTCGAATCTGGTCATTTTTTTGGATGGCCTTGTCTATTTCTGCATTTTTACCGGCACTATAAACTCCCATTTTGATGTAATCGGCCATCTCTTCATAAAAGGCGACGTAGCGTCGGATTTGAATCGTTTGCTTTTGATGCTCCGCACTGGTCACATGCGTCATGACACGAGAGAGACTTTGCAGGATATCGATGGGCGGATAAAATCCCTGGGTCGCAAGCTTTCGGGAAAGCACAATATGCCCATCCACAATCGAGCGTACGGAATCGGCCACGGGATCCTGAATATCATCGGCCTCCGTCAAGATGGTGTACAATCCGGTAATGCTGCCTCTTCCCTGGGTGGTTCCCACCCGTTCCAAAAGTTTGGGTAAGGTACTAAAAAGCGAGGGGGTATAACCCTTCACGGTGGGAGGCTCACCCAGGGCAAGGCCCACTTCACGAGAGGCCATTGCAAAACGGGTGAGAGAATCCATCATGAGTAAAACTTTTTTGCCTTTGTCGCGAAAAAACTCTGCGATGGTTGTGGCCACAAAGGCCGCTCTCATTCGGACAAGAGGAGGGGCATCTGAAGTGGCAATTACCACCACCGAACGGGCGAGGCCGGCTTCTCCCAGACTTTCTTCCAGAAATTCCCGCACTTCTCTTCCGCGTTCTCCAATGAGTCCAATGACATTGACATCCGCCTGTGCGCTCCGTGCCATCATCCCCATGAGGGTACTTTTTCCAACACCGGAGCCTGCCATCACCATCATGCGCATTCCCACACCACAGGTCAAAAAGGCATCGATGGCCTTTATTCCCAAACTCAAAGGTTCGTGCACGATCTGACGATTCACCGGCGAAAAGGGCGCCTTGTAAAGAGGTAAGGAAACCGTACTTAAAATAGGCCCTTTCCCATCCATCGGATAACCGCAACCATCCAGCACCCTTCCCAACAATTCCTCCGAAACCTGCACGGTGGCTTCCGAATTTAAAGGGACAATCGCATCCCCAATTTTAATTCCACTCGTAGAGCCAATCGGCATCAACACGGCATGATTCCCTTTGAGACCAATCACCTCTGCAAGAATCGATTTCCCCTCGTGCGATTGAATTTCACAGGCAGCGCCCACCGGCACATCCATTAGGGAACCCTCGATAATCAAACCCAGCACTTGTGTGACTTTGCCGGCCACAAAAGTTTCTGGCATTTGAGCCAGGCGCACCTCTAATTGTTCAAAAGGACTTTGAATCATGAGTTGTGGTAGAGCTCCTTTTTGAGCCATTCTATATTCAGAAAGGGATTTTCCTGATATTGGTGCAGAGAAGTTTCAAAAATAAATGAATTCTCTTGCACACTCTCTTCTTCTTTCACGACGATCTGATACTTGCTTTCGAGCTCCAAAACAAAATCAGGGAATTTTTCCTTCATCCACTGCAGATTGTTCGGATGAAGCAGCAATTTTTTTTCACTCTCTCCGTGAGTTTTTTGAACCAGATTCAGTATCAAGTCTTTCAAGCGTTCCGGCTTTAATTGTAATTCTTCTCTCAGCACCGCCTCTGCTATTTTAAAAACTACTTCCGAAAAATGCTGAACCGCTTCCTGTTTCCATTCTTCCATCTGCCCCTTTTGTGCTTGAAGCATTTTTTCAAAGGACTGAAGCTTCTCATGCAGCAGATTTTTTTCTTCCTCCAAAAGTTTTTTTGCCTGCTCCAAAGACTCCCTTTCTTTTTCCAGTGGATCTTTTTTTCCAAAAACGAGTCTCCGCTCTCCCTCTTTAAGTTCCGAAGAATTCAAGCTCTGCTGTTGGTAAAGCATCTCCTGCAGGGAAATCTCCTGATAGGAATCCCCCAGACTTGAAAGAGAAGGTTTTTTCGGAACTTCCAATCCCTGATTAATGAAATCCATATCCTAATCTTCCTTGATGGGGGTTAGACTCATTTTTTCCTGCTTGATGAGTTCCTTGGCCTCTTTCAAAACCGTTTCCTGGGCGCTTTCAATGGCCTCCACTTTTTGGGGAGGCATAACGTCCATGTCTTCCTTTAAGATCGTTGAGGCCTTCTGAGACATATTGCTAAAAATTTTATTTTTGAGGGCTTCTGGGGCATCTTTTAAAGCCACTTTGAGGTCATCCATTTTCACCGTCTTCAACAACTCCCGAATACCCGCGTCATCAGACCTTTCCAGGTCTTCCAGCGTAAACATTTTTTTATTAATCGCGAGACCCAAGTAAGCATCTTTTTTTGAAATCTCTTCCAGAATTTGAGTGGATTTTTCCTCCTTTAAAGTTTTGAGAAGGAGGATCGTATCTTGCAATCCGCTTAAATTAATCTCCTCTTCCGTTTTTTCTTTTTCCCCCTCGGCTGAAAGAGGCTTCTTCTCCCTGAGCAAAACTTTGATATCCTCCACAGCCTTCGAAGAAATCTTCTCCAGCTGGGCCATTCGGATATAGACCTCGATTTGAATGCTTCCCTCCAACTCTGCCAAAACCTTCTTTGCCACCGAACGCTTCGAATAATTCATGATGAGGGCAATCACTTGAGGATGTTCCTCCTTCACAGCCTCGAGAAGAGCCTCAAATGAAAATTCGTTGATCAACTTTTTTAAACCCGTTTTTTCTTCTTCCGATGCAGGAGTAAAAAAGGCGCCTAACAGACTCCCACTGCGCTCGGGAGGCAGGGTTTGATGAAGCATTTTCTCCAGGGCATGTTTGCCGTCAATGTTGAGGACCTCGGAGGCATCGTCGGAGGAGTCGACACCATCCGAGAATTCATCCAGTACTTGTTGAATGAGATTGGAAGGAACATTTTGAATTCCCAGCAAGGCATTGCCTATTTTTCGGATATCCTCATCGGAGAGTTCCTTCATCAAACTCCCCGCGGCCTCTTCACCCATGGACAAAACCAGCAGGGCTGCCTTTTCGTGATTCTTAATAGTACTCGCGGGAGCCGGAGTCGCTGTCGCTAAATTTGCCATAGTATATCCATCCCTATTCTAACCATTTCCGAATAGCCGCTGTCGCAGCCACAGGATTGACACGGACCAGTTGATTCACATCAGAACCCGATTGCAGTGCGGCCCTTTTTGCCCGGGGCCCTAAAATCCTTTGAGAGGCCCCATTCCAGCTGGCAATTAAAGGCCGGACCACCAGCAAGAAGACCAACAGCAGCGCTACTACAATCAACACATTGGCAATCACCGATATAATAAAGCCATTGCTATTCTTTTGTTTGTACCAGGCTTCGCTGCTCGCATCGAGTTGCGCATCTACAGCCTGGAAGGCAAGATTGGTAATTTTCACCTGATCTCCGCGTGCCTGAGTAAAGCCGATGGCGCCCTTCACCAGTTCATCGATGCGGGTCAATTCTTCAGCCGCACGAGGCGTGTATTGTTTCTTGCCTGCCTTATCGGCGACATAATTTCCATCGACCAGGATCGCCACGGAAAGACTCTTGATCGCCCCAATAGGTGTGATGAGTTTCTTCACCGTTTTACTCACTTCGTAACTGGTCTGTTCTACGTTCTCATCGGCCTGAGAATTTGCACCATTCGCATTTCCACTCCCTGCTGCACTATTGGCATTGTCCGCTTCACTCTTCTTATTTTTGGTTTTTGACTCCTGCAACACCGCGGTTCGGTTTGGATCCACAGTTTCCTCGGTCGTTTCAGAGCGAGTAAAGTCGATGTCCGCTGTAACGCGTGCCATGACTTTACCCACTCCAACGACAGGAGAGAGAAGATCGACAATTCGATGTTCCAAATTCTTTTCGATTTGATTTTTCTGATTGTAGGCCTGTCCTCCCGCGACACTGCTGGCATCTCCTGCGGGAGAAGAAAGCAGGCGACCTTCACTATCGACAACAGTCACATTTGAGGAATCCAGGCCTTCAACCGCGCTGGCCACCAAATGAGTAATGGATTGAACCGTGTTTTCTGGAAGGGCACCACTTCTTCCCAATTTCAAAATAACCGAAGCAGAAGCCGCTTGCTGACTTTGAGAAAAGATGGATTTCTCTGGAAGCACCAGATGCACCCTGGCCTTTTCCACTTCTCTCAAACTTAAAATGGTACGCGTCAGCTCTCCTTCAAGGGCCCGCTGAAAATTGATGTGTTGTTCAAAATCGGATTTTCCAAAACCCGCCTTATCGAAAATCTCAAAACCCACTCCTCCAAAACGCGGCAGGCCTTCTTCTGCCATTTTCATTCTGATTTTTAAAACGTCTGCCCCAGGAACCATGACAGTTCTCTGGGTTTGATCCACCTGATAAGCGGTGCCCTGTTTATCCAGACGGGCGACGATGGCACCCAGGTCTTCCGAATTCATGTTAGTAAACAGGGGTTCATAGCTCACCTTTCCCGACAAACTCACCAGGTAACTAATCGCCGAGATGGCAACAATCAGGGTAGCCAAGATAGTAATTTTTCGAACCAGGGTTAAAGAGGTTAAAAATTCGCGCAGCTGTTCAAAGAAATTTGACATTTTTGTCCCCCAAAGAATTCCACCCTCTTAAGCTAAGAGGGGGCAGGGGGAGTTATGGCAATTGGCATCCAATTGAAACATAACCCCTCCCAACCTCCCCTTAGCTTAAGGGGAGGAGCGTACCATCCATCAAACCTGCATTCTCATAATCTCGTTGTAGGCCTCTAAAACCTTGTTGCGCACCTGGGTCATGAACCTAAAATGAAGATCGGCTGTTTCCATTTGGATCATCACTTCATGAAGATCATGCTTCCCATTCGCCAGGTGTTCTTGAGCCATGTTTGAGGACTTCAATAAATCCGCATTCACTTTTTCAATTCCCTTCATTAAAAGGTCTTTGAAGCTTTCACCTTGAAGACCTTCTTCTCCCAACAGATTATTTTTGGGAGCCTCCAGAAATTGACCTATCCCCAGCTCGGTATTCAGGTTTGTTAGATTTTCTATCTTCATAATCGCCTCCTCCTTTTACAGTTACGTCGTCAAATCTATACCGAACCCATATCCAGGGTTCTCATAAACATCGTTTTTGCTTCACTAAACACACTCATGTTCGCTTCGTAAGCACTTGAAGCGGCCATCATATTCACCATTTCTTGCGTGGTACTTATGTTCGGCATCTTCACAAAGCCTTTTGTATCGGCGTCCGGATTTTGGGGATCGTACATAGAAATAAAATCCTCACCCGATTTCTGAACACTTGAAACTTGGGGAGCCTTCACATCGGCCTTTTTGAGATAGGCCTCAAAGCTTTCCTGCATGCCCACAGGAATGCTTCCTATCATTAAGCTTTTCTTTCGATAGGGCCCCCCTTCCGGTGTACGCGTGGTGCTCACGTTGGCCAAATTTTCTGCAGCAACATTCAATCTGTCCTTTTGAACACTCATTCCTGCAGAACTTAAATTAAAACTGGTTAATAAACTCATGTGAATAAGTTGCCAGTCGCCAGTTCTCAGTTCTCAGTGAGTCTCGCCCAACTGTTAACTGATAACTGCTATCTGATAACTACCTCTAAGCCCCCGTGCTCGCATAACGCTGCAGGGCTAATTGTTTCGAAATAATTTTAACCGTGGCCAGGTACTGCATGGCATTTTGAGTCATATCCGAAAGCTCCTGGTCCAGCTTCACATTATTTCCTCGAGAGTTGAGTTCCGCGTTTGAATTCTTGATCTTGACATCCAGTTTCCAAGGATTATCGTTTTCCATGGAATTGAAAATCTCTTCCCCTTTTTTTAAGGCCTTATCCAATTCTGCCTTAAAGGAAATTTCCTTGGCCTTAAAATTCGACGTGGCCAGATTTGCAATATTGGAAGCATGCAAAGACTGGTTCGCCACTCGAAAGCCCAACAACTTCTGCCCAAGCCCCATTAGGGATTCAAAATCATTTGCCATAAAAACCTCCTGTTTCAGACCTCACCCTGTGCTACAGTGCAAAGCGCGTACCTAAATCTGCTAGTGTTTAAGAATATAGTGATATCAATAAATTAGGAGTGTTGTCGGATGAAATATGAAATTGGTAAGGAATAGTAAGAGAGGAAAAAATTTCCTGCGTTGCAAGGAAAGGAATGAAAAAAAATATTATTCTAAGCCTCTACGTGAAACAGCGATTTGATTTCCTGAATTTCTTCAGGGCTAGGAACGGCTTCATCTGGTCTGAAAAACACACTGCCATCTGAAGCAAGTCTCCAGCCTTTCAACTGAAAGGCCTCAGTTGCCGTTTTATGGAAAGCCACCACTTCTTCTCCAGTCCATTGATCAGTTGAGATAACCCCCACGCGTTTTTCGTTATAATCTTCGTAACGATAATCTTTATTAATCCAACCCTTTTCTTCGCACATATCGTGAAAACGTGTTCCTGGCCAAGGCGTGAGAATATTGAATTCAATACTATTGGCTGGTAAATTCAAGGCAAAGGCTAAGGTCTCTTGCATGTTTTTTAAACTCTCTCCGGGAATTCCTACCATGAAATAGGCATGGGTTTTAATGCCATACAAATCCGCCATTGCAAAATTCTCACGCGTTTTTTCTAAGTTGATTCTTTTATGGAGCACCTCGTCGACGATGTACTGATTGCCCGATTCTACGCCAATTGCCAGTCGTGTGATGTTCATATCTTTATAAGCCCTTAAGATATCTTCATCGATCAGCTTTGAAAAAGCATTGCAGTGAAACTGAAAATCAAGATCCGCCTTTTTCACTAAATCATGATATTCCAAAAACCATTTCTTATTGAAAGGAAATTCGGAATCCACAAAACCAAAATAATTCTGCCCATATTCCCGATTGAGCAGAATCATTTCATCGACAACATTTTGAGGGCTTCTCATGCGGAATGAAAAAAGATTTCTCAAATAAGGTTGGCAATTGAAACAAGCAAAAGGACAACCTCGAGAGGCAGAAATGGAACGAAATGGATTTTGTTTTTCCAAATTGCCGTGGTCAAAAATACGTTGATTAGGAAAAGGCAATTCGTCGAGATGAAATTTTGTATTTGCCGGCAGACCCTTCACTTCACCCTTCTCCAGAAAGTAAACACCGGGAATAGCCACCGAATAAGGATTTTCAGATTCCACCAATTCTGAAAAAGGTCTTTCACCCTCTCCCACAACAACAAAATCAATTTTGTCCGAGATAAATAGAGAATCTTTTACCTTCATCGAAGGATGAGGGCCCCCTACAACCACCTTAATCTTTGGATTTTTTTCTTTTACCCATTCTACTAGAACACGCACTTGGGAAATGAAGGCCGTTAGACAAGTAATTCCTACATAATCAAAACGATCGAAATCAATGTTTCCCACTGGGTCCACTACTAAATTGTAGGCTTCCACATAATGTCCGCGAGACTGTAGCATAGAAGCGATGTAGGCGAGTCCCAAGGGAACTTTTCCCATCACAAAACCTTCTTCAAATTTGGGAAAGAGTAAGAGAATATTTTTAGTCTTATGCACAGCCATATAAACCACCCCTCAGATAGAGAACAACCCGGGTTACAACGGAGCAATATCCATACCCTTATTTTTAACGATTATTAATTAATTGAATTCAAAAACTTTTTCTTTGTGAAATTGAAAAAATCTTTTTTTTAGCTCAGGAATTTTTTACCCCAACCAAAACTCTTCCCCCTGTTCCCAGGTAATCTCCAATGGAGAATAAGTTCTCAGCTGATTATAAAGGTCAGGATCTTTGGTTTCTACCGAGCCCACATAACCCTCTCCACTTGCCTGCCAACGCGTTTGAGTAAGTTCCATTTTCTGGACACTCTCCAATTCCTTTTCAGGGGCTGAAGCAGTTTCTGCAGATTTTGATGTGTTTTTTTTCAATTGTTTACCCATTCTGTAGAATGAAACGGCGCTTTGTTAGAAAAAATAAAGGGAAATATTTTCCGATTAACAGTCTTTATCAAATCAAAACAATTCAAAACAATTTTAAAAAAGTATAGAGATGTCTTAGGGTTAATCCTGTATTATTTTACTAGGCACGCATGGCATTGAACTTGCTGAATTAATATTTGAGAAGCAGTTCCCATTGTGGGGGCAATTCATGAATTGCCCCTACGCGTATCACTTAAAAGGAAACAAATTTATGGGCCTCTTAAAAGGCAAGACAATACTCATCACCGGCGGGACAGGTTCCTTTGGTCAGAAGTGCGTGGAAATCCTATTAAAAGAACATCAGCCCGAAAAAATCATCATCTACAGCCGTGATGAACTCAAACAAATGCTCATGCAGGAAAAATTTGAACATCCTTCCATGAGATACTTTATTGGCGATGTACGTGACAAAGAAAGAATTCGACGCGCGTTGGATGGCGTGGATTATGTCATTCATGCCGCAGCCCTCAAACAGGTTCCGGCCATTGAATACAATCCTTTTGAAGCCATACGCACCAATGTCATCGGCGCCTACAATGTAATCTCTTCGGCCATCGATGCGGGGGTTCGAAAGATTATTGCGATGTCTACCGATAAAGCCGCGAACCCTATCAATCTCTACGGGGCCACGAAACTATGCTCCGATAAAATTTTCATCTCGGCCAATAATCTTTCTGGTAAACACCCTGCCCGTTTTTCGGTAGTGCGTTATGGAAATGTCGCCGGCAGTCGCGGAAGCGTGATCCCTCTTTTCCTCCGAAAAAAATCGACGGGGGTATTGCCGGTTACCGATGCTCGCATGACACGTTTTGTCATTACCCTCGACCAAGGCGTGCGCTTTGTGTTGCGCAGTTTTGAGATGATGCAGGGCGGAGAAATTTTTGTGCCCAAAATTCCAAGCGTCTACATTACCGATGTCGCCAAGGCGGTAGCCCCCGAGTGTGATATTAAAATTACAGGGATTAGGCCTGGTGAAAAATTGCACGAAGTGATGATTACCGAAGACGACTCCCGGCAAACCTTGGAGTTTCCTGATTTCTATCTGATTCAGCCCCAGTTTCACTGGTGGAATGCGGGCTATTATGTCTCCATCGGTGGCTACCAAACTCAAGTCTGCGAAGAGGGATTTTCCTATGCCAGCAACACAAACAAACATTGGCTTTCAGTCCAGGACATCCAAAATCTTCTCCAAAAAAACCCCGTTGAATCTGAGTTGCTTGAAGGGAAAAAATGAAGATCAAGCGATGAAAAAAATTCCTTATTCCCGTCAACACCTCGATGAGGAAGACATTCAAGCAGTCTGCGAAGTACTGCGCTCAGACACCCTCACTCAAGGCCCCAAGGTATTGGAATTTGAAAAGGCCTTGGCCAAAACTTGTGAGGCCAAATATGCTGTGGCCTTTGCAAACGGCACCGCTGCCCTGCATGCCGCTTGTGCCGCTTTGGGCGTGAAAGAAGGCGATGAAGGCATTGTTCCTCCCCTCTCTTTTGCGGCTACAGCCAATTGTCTTTTATATGTGGGCGCTCAGCCCTTGTTTACTGATGTGAGTGCAGGTCTACCACAAATAAACGTAGCTTCTATTCAAAAACAAATCTCGCCTAAAACAAAAATTATCATTCCTGTGCATTTTGCAGGCTCCACGGCTCCCGTGCCTGAAATTCATCAACTGGCCAAAAAAGAAAATTTATTAATTTTAGAAGATGCCTGTCATGCCCTGGGAGCCAGCTATTGGAGCGAAAACGAAAAACGTTACATCAAGGTAGGCTCCTGTACCCATAGCCATGCCACGGCTTTCAGTTTTCACCCCGTTAAAAATATCACCACTGGAGAAGGGGGAGCGGTAACGACGAACGATGAAGAGCTGTATCAAAAATTAAAAAGTTTCAGACAACATGGAATCGTTCTTTCAGACCCTGAACAGCAAAAGCCGGGCTGGTACTATGAAATGCAAGACCTGGGCTACAATTATCGACTCACAGAGATTCAAGCGGCCTTGGGCCTTTCACAACTGAAAAAACTTGAAAAATTTTGCAACCTCCGCGAAGAAAAATTTGAATACTACCGCACTGCCTTCGAAAATTTTTCGCCAGCAGAATTATTAATCCCTCCCGATGGCGTAAAGAGTGCCTTTCACCTGGCCATACTCAAACTGCGCGATGCCAAAAAACGAGACGGTCTTTTCAGTTATCTGAGAGGAAAACAAATCTTCTGCCAATTGCATTACATCCCCATCTATCGACATCCCTATTACCGCCAACACGCCCATTTTCGGCCCAAAGACTTCCCGCAAAGCGAAGACTATTTTGAAAAGGCAATTTCGATTCCGCTTTATCCTTACTTGAAAAGAGAAGAACAAGATTATGTGATCGAGTGCATTCACCATTTTTTTAACAGGACTATCTGTGAATAACGAAGAGGATATCTGTAAAATTGAATTGTCTCTAAATGCCCCTCGCCAGAGCTTAAATTTGCGTATTCTTTGGCCCAACAAAATGGAAGAGCAGCAAGAGTTTCTGATTAAAAATGGCGAAGTTGATCTCAATAGCCTTTACCTGTGGATATTATCCCACTGCAAAAAAATATTTGAATGGGAAGAAATCCCCCACGACATACAATTCACCATAGACCACCAATTCAATAAGATCCCTGAAATACTTCAGGTTTGCCAAAAAATAATGAATGTTTTGGCAGCCACCTTAAATAAAATTAAGGAAAATCGTTTTTTGAAAGAGGAATTTAGGACATTTGAAGGAAAGTTGTTTTATAACATCGATGATCATGCTCCCTTAAAAGATCTCTACGAAAAAATTAAAGAGAAACACCCTGATCAGGCATTTTACCTAAATGCAAAATCGGGTTGGAATAAATTAAAACGCTGCTGGGAAACCTCAGAGCATTACAGTAGCGAACAACTCATTCATTTAATTCGTGAGAAGAGAATTAAAACACTCTACTCGGTAAATTGTCATTACCTGGAAAACATTTTGAGTAAAGAAAAGCTGCTCCTGTGCCCACTCCTCAAACATCTAGGACTCGAGTTTACCACCTTGGATTATGACACCTATGAACTCCTTCCCGATGGTTTCTGGACCAAGGCCCTTTTTAATACCCCTGGATTTAGGCGTTTCTCGACCATGCCTAATATCTCCAAATTTTTTGATCAACATTTGAATCACAAGGAACTTCGCTATTTTTCTTTTTCCAGCATTCAAAATCCTAAAGAGCTGATCCAAAACCCTCAAGAAGATTGCGAAATCCTGTTTACTGCCCACGCACGAGCTCCGGATCTCTTGAGTAAACTGCCACAAGTGCTGCATTATCTTCACTTTGTCGATTCTGAGAAACCCTTCGAAGATTATCAACTCCTCTACTATGCCATCTGTCATCTTTTGCTCCATTCGCATAAATTAAATTTAGAAGAGAAAATAAAGCATTTTTATTTTTTTTCACACCTCTACCTCAATACCTTGAGCTTGCTAAAATATGAAGTGATCTCCGGAATCCAGTCCAAAAAAGTTTCTCTTCACGGAGATGCTGCCTGGAAGCATCTTTTCCCAGAATATTATTGTGAGAAGTATTTGAATAAAGAGGAAATAAAGGAAAAACTGGAAGGCGGAAAGGCCCTCTATCTCCTGATGAATCAAAACTATTCCTATTTTGAAAACAATCCGGTTTTCTTACAGGCTATCAATTGTGCAGGCCCCTATCTATGTTTCCCAGCGGTAACCGTAACTCCCGAGTTAGAGGGTTTACGTTTACCGGAATACAAAAACATCAATGAACTCAACCAAAAACTCAATCACCTTTCGGATATTTTTGGTAGTGTGGAATATCAAACTTCACTGTTAAGGCTTAAAACGTATATCCATAGCTGCTCTGAAAATTTCTATGAGCAAATCGATTCAAAAAAACCAATTCTTAATCTCTACCAGAGTTTTTGCGACGAACACGAAAAGTTATATTTGAATTCCGTGGACATATATCTGAAGAAAAATTTTTATAAGGTGACTCAATGCATGGACGAACTGATGAACAAAAAACGCGAGGAATTTCAAATTCATCAGTATAGCTATTTTCATAAGCCCTATATTCAAAATCTGTTAAGCAACTTTGGCCGGAACGCTTCATGAAAATACTTTTTCTAATCCAACCATTTGAAAGAGTGAAATTATATGACCGAAAATATGAATAAAGATTTTAATGTATGCAAAATTGAATTGTCTCTAAATGCCCCTCGCCAGAGCTTAAATTTGCGTATTCTTTGGCCAAACAAAATGGAAGAGCAGCAAGAGTTTCTGATTAAAAATGGTGAAGTTGCTCTCAATAGCCTTTACC
>JADFYH010000009.1 GCA_015233135.1 Deltaproteobacteria bacterium | reverse complement strand
TAGGGGGAATTTTTTAGATCGAGAATCTCATCATATTTTTCGGGGTCAATTCCTTCCATGGGGCAGGTATCAATGCCCATTAAGGCGGCGGACTGCATGAGGAAACCCAGGGCAATGTAGCATTGTCGGGCGGCCCAGGCGTTTTTGTCTTTTACTTGATTTCCCTTGGTGACATTGCCAACCACCAAATTTTTGTAAGTGAGGATGCTGTCTTCTGAAATTCCGCGAACCTCGCACATACGTCGGATAAATTTTTCGACATGGGCTTCGTCAATATCCTTCAAATAACAAAGAACCACATAGTGACAAGCTTCTTCGACTTGAGCTTGATTCCAGGAATGTGCGCGCAGTTTTTTTCTGAGTTCCTGATTTTGCACAATCAAAAATTTCCAGGGTTGCAGACCATAAGAAGAAGGACTGAATATCAGACTTTGGCAGAGGGCCTTCCATTGGTCCTCCGGAATTTTTTTGGATGAATCAAAAGATTTTGTGGCATAGCGCCATTGCAGTTGTGTGATTAAATCGTTTGAAGAAATAAAATGCATTCGCCCTCCTTTGCTGAGTGAGCCTCCCTTTAATCACTTAGCGGCGCTTGAGACAAGCAATATAACTTCAATCTTTACGATACCCTTTTGACAAACCCATACTTATACAACCACATTAAAATAAATTCTCCCTGACTAATAGAACTCAAGTCTGCTACTCGAAAACCTTTCCCTCCCATTTGCAGCACTTGAAGCACTGCATCCACAGGCAGAAATTCATCCAGACTCGGCGGATTTTCCAGGGGGATGTTTCCTTGCAAGGCCTCCTGGCCCAGGGGGCTAATCTGAAAAGAATCCTCTTCTGTTAAAACTTGAGTGGCGTAGTGTGAAAAGATTTGGTGATAGTTCAAGGTGTAGAGTCTTTCTTTTACAGCTCCGGTCGATTTGTTTTTTACTGGGATATTTTGTTGAGAAAGATTTTCCCATAAATCCAGATATTGCGGAATCACCTGGCTCCAGTCATAGGCCGATGATTTTTGTCTGGCCTGCCTTGCCATGTCTTGTCTCAACTCCTCGTTCGTAATCAGTGATAAAATCTTTTCCGTAAATATTTCCAAATCCGTCGCGGTGGATTGAGAAAAATAAAGATGATTCATCGCATCGATTTGCAGGGCAGCGGTTTCCCCCATAAAATCCAGGTGACTGGGAATGAGGGTGGGGATGAGAAAACCTTCTTTTTCGTTTTCAATAAGACTCTTGTATCCGTTCCAATCGGCCGCGACAATGGGTAAGCCGGAGGCCAGGGCTTCCAGGATGCTGAGCCCAAACGTTTCTTGGGGATTATCATTGGGCGCCAAAAAAACTTGAGCCCTTTGCAGTAAAGATTTTTTTAGTTCTTCACTGGGATTTTTTTTAAAACTGATTTGAGAGTTTATTCCCAGGCTGTGGCTATAGGCAGACAAATCCTCCAGATAGGCCTCTTCCTCACAGGCCCCGGCTAATATTAATCTCGATTTTTTTGGGCTGCGTTTTATCAATTCTCTAAAGACAATTAGCAGAGGTTTTAAATCGCATTTGGTAAACAGGGAAATTCTGCCCAAATATAAAAGCACAAATTCCTCTTGGGGAAATTCTGGGTAGAGATTGTGTGCAGGAGTTTTCTGAAAGTCCGCACAATGAATAGCCAGAGGGATTTGCGGGGTAGCTAGTGGATTTAAATCGAAGGCATGGGTGATTTCACTTTGTAATTTTCGTAATACTTTTACTGCAGCAGGGCTGGTGCAGATGAGGGCGTCCGTCGCTTGAGGGCTGGCAAGCAGGCTTAAATAAAGCCATTCCAGAAAGGGGGCAGACCCCAGAGAATGGGTGACCCCTGTGACAGCCATGGGCGTTGGATTCAGTTTTTTAATTTCAAAGGCCCGGTAAAGATCGGGGCTAGGATAATGCAATGCCTGCAGGGGTTTTTCTTTCAGAAATTTTGAAAGTTCGGAGAAAGTAATAATGGGACAAGAGTTTTGATGAGGAGAAAAAACTTGTTCCTGTACAATTTGTTTTTCCCAATGGCCGCTGACCAGCAGGCTGACGGAATGCTCTGCCTTGTATTGCAGCAGGGCCTTC
This sequence comes from Deltaproteobacteria bacterium, assembly GCA_015233135.1. Taxonomy (NCBI): domain Bacteria; kingdom Pseudomonadati; phylum Myxococcota; class Myxococcia; species Deltaproteobacteria bacterium. The sequence goes on along the minus strand of JADFYH010000009.1, from coordinate 84,956 downwards.
AAAAAACCGAGGTTTGCCATTCCTCGGCCATTCAGTTTTTGGGTTTGATTTTGCAGAACGAGAGAATCCGTGTAGAAAAGTAATCCTATATGCATGAAAAAGATTGTGGCATAGATTTCAAAAGAGGGAAGATATTTTTATTCCTTTGCTGGAAACCATTATGATTTCATCCACCTCCCATTCTGATCCAATTCTCTTTCAACTCTTTGTAGTTTTTGCCGTGGCAAAGCTTGCGGCAGAAATCTTTGAGCGTTTAAAACAGCCTGCAGTGGTAGGCGAAATTTTAGCCGGTGTACTCCTGGGGCCCAGTGTTTTAGGCTGGATTCACGGAGGTGAATTGCTGAGTGCCTTGTCGGAAATAGGGGTTGTTTTTTTACTTTTTACAGTGGGCTTGGAAGTGAAGCCTTCCTCGCTGTTCAAGGTAGGAAGAAGAGCGTTTAGTGTGGCCAGCTTGGGAGTGTTGGTTCCTTTTATCATGGGATGGGGGCTCATGAGGATACACGGCGAACTCCCGCTGCAGCAAATTTTTATAGGGGCGGCGCTGGTGGCCACCCGTGGGGGAATTACAGCACGCGGGTTGGCGGGTCTTGGAAAATTGTCTAGTGAAACAGCGCAAATCATTCTGGCAGCGGCGGTCATTGATGATATTTTGGGCCTACTGATTTTAAGCGGAGTGAGTGCCCTGGCAAAGGGGCATTTAAATTATATGGAGCTTGCTACTACGGCGGGGCTTTCGATTGCCTTTATCTTGTTCATGATTTTTTTAAGCTCGCGTTTGATGAAAAAATCTCAAGGGCTTTTAGATAAACTCAAAGTAGGTCACGCTTATTTTGTGGTGGGGCTTATCCTCTGTTTTGGCCTTTCTTATCTGGCCACGAAAGTGGGTGTTGCAGCCATCATTGGTGCTTTTTTTGCGGGCATGGCTCTTTCTGAAATTTCAGAAGGGACAGAAATTCATCATTATTCCGTAGGGGTGATGGAATTTTTGGTCCCTTTTTTTTTGGTGGAAATTGGTTTACAGCTTGAACTGAATGTTTTTAAAGATTGGCATGTGATCTCACTGTCTCTTCTCCTGACAGTGTTTGCCGTTGCGAGCAAAATTTTAGGTTGTGGTTTGGGAGCTTTGGGCATGGATAAAAAATCTATACTCAAAATTGGAGTAGGCATGGTGCCACGCGGTGAAGTGGGGATTATCGTGGCCCAAATTGGATTTTCGATGGGAGTGCTGAACTCTCAACTCTATGCAGTCGTAGTTTTTATGGCGGTGGCGACTACGCTGCTTGTTCCTCCTTTTTTGAAAATTCTTTTTTCTTCAAAAAAGCGGGCAGCAAGATCAGGCTGAAGAAAAGTGAAGTTACCAAGCCCCCTAAGATCATCACCGCAAAAGGTCTTGCGGTTTCGGCTCCAATGCCGTGTGAAAATGCTGCGGGAATCAAGCCGACAATAGCGACTCCGCTGGAGATGAGGATAGCACGGCCTTCATCTGCCAACGATTCGTGGGCGGAACCATTGTGGTTAAAGCGTGAGATCAGCATCATCCCTGTCAAGAAAGTAACTCCCATCAAAACAATAGCACCCGCTGAGGCCGAAATGCTTAAGTTTAATCCCAGGAATCTGAGTAAGCCCAATCCGCCTACCAGGCCGAAAGGAATCTCCCAGAGTAAAAGCAGCACCGAAGAAAAGTTTCCAAACCAGGAATAAAGAATCAAAAGGATGAAGGCAAAACAAAGTGGGACAATCAGCATTAATTGCTGGGCAGCGCGTTCTGCGTTTTCAAAGGCTCCAGCCCATTCCAAATGGTAGTGGGGAGGCAGTTTGACTTGTTGATTAATTTTGAGATTTGCTTCCTTTACAAATTCAACGACCGCTCGATCTCTTACCGAAGATTTTACGGCGATCCGTCTTTCTCCCAATTCTCTATAGATGCGGCTTACTCCCTCGACGAGTTTGGGATTTGCAACATCGCCCAAAGGAATTCGAGCACCGTCGGGAGTAAGGAGAGGTAAATTCGAGAGTGTGTCCAAACTGGGATTATCGGGGATGTCGGGTTTTACCAAAATATCGATATAGCGCCCAAATTCATCCATCATTTTGGTGGCGTATTTGCCCAACAGGGCACTTTCTAAAATGGATTCCGCATCGGTTACACGTAATCCGTAGCGTGCAAGCAAATCCCGGTTCATGTTGAATTGCAATTCCGGGGAACCTAGAAGCTGCTCTACACCTACATCCTGAGCGCCTGGAACAGATTGAACAATGTCTTTTATTTGAAGCGCCAGATTTTGTAGCTCTTCTAACTTGGGTCCAAAAACCTTGACGACCAGCTCCCCTTTTACACCACTAATGGCTTCATCCACATTGTCTTTAATGGGTTGAGAAAAATTGAATTGAATTCCGGGAAACACTTTGAGTTTGTCTTCGCCCAGTTTTATGAATCCCTCGATGGAGGATGCAGATTCCCAATGTTCAGGGGAATCCAAGACCACAAAGAATTCTATGTTATCAAAGCCATTGATATCGGTTCCATCATCGGGTCTTCCGGTCTGGCTAATCACATCTTTTACTTCAGGGATAGTCATTAAGCGTTGCCTGATTTGCAAAGCTAGTTCAGAGGCTGATTCACGGGAGATGGTCTGAGGTGCGGTAGCCCTAATCCATAAAGCTCCCTCATTTAATTGAGGTAGAAATTCCCGCCCCAAGTTCCAGGTCAAAGAAAGAATGAGAAGAAGAAAAAAAATAAAACTATAAGTAAAAAGTTTTTTTTGTTTTGCTAAAAAAGAAGAAATACACTGACAGGAGTGAATGCAGCCTTCAAAGAAACGATCCAAGAATGCCTTGTGGGTCACTTGCGAAGGGCAAAGGGAGGCAAAGGCTGGCACAAAAAAAAGGGCTCCAATTTGTCCCCCCACCAAAGCAGACACCAGTGTGATTCCTAACGGCCTGAAAATGCGTCCCTCGACTCTTCCCAAACTTAAAATAGGAATAAAGGCGATGAGTAAAAGCAAGGCGCATAAAAATGCTGGCCCCAAAACTTTGGAGAGCGCGGTGGAGATCACTTCGGAGTTATTTTTTTTCTTGCTGAGAAGAGCCAGGATAACTGCCTCCGAAGCGAAAATGGCGGTTTCGACAATAATTCCAAAATCCACGGCTCCCAAAGAAATGAGGTTCGGAGCATAACCAAAAAGATTCACGCCGCTAAAGGCCATGAGCAAGGCAAAAGGAATAATAAGGGCCACGCCTAAAATAAGAGGCCAAAATTGTAAGCCCAAGCCGAGGATGAGGATGAGCACCACCAGAAAAATGCCAAACAAGATATTATGAAAAACGGTGTGGCTGGCGCGTTCAATCAACTGGGTTCGGTCGTAATAAGGGCTTATCAAAACGCCTTGGGGGAGAATCCCATGATTGAGCGCAGATATTTTTTCTCTTATTTTTTTGCAGGTGTCTAAGGTGTCCGATCCTTGTCGTAGTAAAATAATTCCTTCGACGACATCGTTAATTGTTCCACGGCCTACCTGTCCCAGACGCATTCGATGACCTAAAAGCACAGACCCGATATCCTGCACACGAATGGGAGTATTATGGTGGGTGCCAACCACGGCCGCTTCCAAATTTTCAGGTTTTTCATATAGACCTAGCGAACGAACGAGGTAGGCTTCGTCTCCGTGGGTGATCATTGAGCCCCCGGCGTTGGCGTGGTTAAAACTTAAGGCCTCGGCCACATCATCCAATTTTAAACCCATCGAGCTGAGTCTTCCCATGTTGATTTTGATTTCGATGGTGCGCATGGGGCCGCCAAAGCTTACGACATCAGCCACTCCAGGGATGCTTTTAAATTCTCTTTCCAAAGTCCAGTCTTCCAACAGGCGTTGTTCGTCCAAAGGTACTTCCCCTTCGAGGGAGTATCGGAATATTTCTCCCACGGGAGTGCTCTCGGGAGAGAGGCTGGGCGTAATGCCTTGAGGCAGTTCTACGGTGGAGAGGCGTTGAAAAACATCCAGCCTGGCTTGCTTGGTTTTGACATTGTCGTCAAAAGTGAGGGTGATGACACTCAGCCCAAAAATAGAAATGGAACGCTGATTGATCAAACCGGAAATCCCGTTGCTGGCTACTTCCAGAGGTTGGGTGATCTGGCGTTCTACTTCTTCTGCCGCCTTGCCAGGATATTGGGTGATGATTTGCACCTGAACATTGGTGAATTCCGGAAAGGCCTGGATCTCGCTGTTGTAGCTGACCCAGCCCCCGATCCCGAACAGAGTTAAGCAAAGCGCGATAAACAGAAGCGTTTGATGGTGTTGGAAGTAGATCCATTTTTCGAGCAGTGTTTTCATGGTTATTCTACTGTGCTCCGCTATTCATCTGGTTAAAGTAGAGCAGGGCGCCTTTGGAAAGCACCCAATCCCCAACTTTTAAATTTTGATCGGAATGAACTCGAATCAGGCTTTGCTGATCATTCTCGCTTAATATTTCCACTTCAATTGCAAGCGTTTTGTCAGCCTCTTTTTTTAAGACATATTGTTTGTTGTGACTGAAAACCAGGGCGGAAGGCAAAACTTTAAGGATAGAATCGGGGTTAATGCTTTCTATATCGATATCCGCGAAAACGAGGGCGTCCGGAACACTGCCAGCAGGGAGAGGGAGGGGTCTCAGACGTACATTTAAAGTTCGAGTGCTGGTCTCGATGACCGGCAGAACTTGTTCGATTTTGCTTTCCAGTTTAAGCCCGGGTTTTGAGGCCAGTTCTACTTTTACGGGCAGGCCCGGTTTTACTCGATAAAGGTCGCGTTCAGGGACGTCCAGTTCAACGGTGAGACGAGAAGTGTCAATCAAGGTGGCGATATTGTCACCCACATTAAAATTGGCCCCTAATTCCACGGCCCTTTTACTGAGTATTCCTTTAGAAGAAGCCATAAGGCGACAGCTATTTTCTTGGGCACTGATTCCCAATAGTTTTTCACGATGATTTACGCTCGCTAAAAGATCACTCAGTCCTTTACTTTGAGCGACTCGTTTTTCTTCCACCAGTGAAAGACACTCTGGACTATTGATCCCAAAGAGAGCGCTGCCTTCTTGGATGTATTCTCCATCTTTTCGAAAGAGAGCAGTAATTCTTCCTTGAACCCGCGCCGAGACAATACTCAAGGCACCTTCCTGAGGAATGACTTGCCCGCTTACCCGGAGATTGGTGCTTAGATCTCCCGACTGCACGACACTCCAGGAATTGTCCTGGCCCAAGGCCTGCGGCGAAACAGCGGCGCAAATGAAAGAGAAACTCATCAATAATAGAAGTAAATTATTTTTCATAACAATCCTGAAGGCACCTTAAATGGGATGAAATGACGGAGACTCGAAGTTGCAGATCTTGAGTCTTTAAATCGCTGAGTGTTTTTTGAGCCATTACCAATTCCGCAAAACCGAGCTTGGCGGTTTTATAGGCCGAGAGGGTGCTTTCCACTAGGGCTTCGGCCATCGCCAGGTCTTTGTTGCGAAGTTCGGTCAAACGTTTTTTGCTGCGCTTATACTCCAGGGCAGCGTCCTGGTGGCTGGCCTTTCCGGTGATCAGGCGTAGCTGGGCCTGATACTGGTCGATGATGGCCTGATTTTTCGTTTTTCTATTTTCGGCATTTTCATGAAAAAAATAAAAAAGTGGGGTCGCAATTGAAATCCCATAGCTGTGAGTCCAGGTGTCTCCATTGGGTGAAGCCATTTCAATGCGGTAATGATTACGGGAATAATTAAAACTGAGATCTGGCAAACCATTCACCCAGGCGGTTTTGTAGACGGCCTGAGCCTTTTGTAGATCGGCCTTTGCCCGCAGCTCGTCGGCACTTTCGGCAACCCCTATGCGATCTAATACTTCCTGGGGGAGGTCATCGGGCAGAGCATATTTTTCGTCTAGAGGGAGTTCCTTGCCCAGTAAGGCAGAAAGCTTTTGGCAGCTGTTTTTCTTCTTGTCCTGACTTAAGCTTAAATCGCTGCGGAGTTGTCTGACCTGAAGTTCACTACTGATCAGTTCCGGCATCGAAGAGGCCCCCGACTCATAGCGTGAGGTCATGGTCTTGGTGAGCATCTCCGCGTTCTCCACATTTTTTTCTAAAAGTCGATTATTCTCATCGGCCAGCGCACAATCTAAATAGCTTTGCAGAATTGTTTGACTTAAATCATAACGATTGGCCTCCAGCTCGGCTTGTGCCTGTCTGGAGTTCGCTTGATACAAAGGGTGTTCAAAAAAAGTTTTCCCAGGAAAGCCCAAGTTTTGAGTAAGGGCAAAAGAATCTGTGCTGTCTGAATCGATTCTGGAATATTGAAAACTGGGGGAGTTGGGGATGAAGTGGCGCCAGAGGTCGCTTTTAGAAATTTGATTTAACTTTTCAGAAGCCTCCAAGTGAGGCGCCTGTGCAAAGGCCATTTGCATAGCCTCTTCCAGACTCAAAGCAAAAGAAGATCGTGTTTCCAAAATAGAAAAAATAAAAATCAGATTTAATAAAAATCGTGCACGCATATTATGTTTTTTTAAGAGCAGCACTCAGCTTCATGTAATAAAGGGAAGCAAAACCCAGGATGGCAAAATCATCCACAAGGCCAAACCCGGGGATGGCATCGGGAATAAGATCAATGGGGGTGATGAGATAAAAAAGAGAACCGTAAGCAATGAGTTTTTGAAAACCGGAAAGCTGTTTTGAAGTCAGGGCTTCCCACAGCGTAGAGATGCGTTCAGCCCAGGCTTTGCTCCGTTTTTTAAATCCAAAAATTTGGGATTTGTTCTGATCAACCTGATCTTTTCTTTCAGTGGAAGCCCCAATTTGGGCTAGGGAAGAGAGGATGGCCTCGTTGCCCTCAGCATCGCTTTTACCATAGCGATACAGGCATTTTTCATCCAAGCCCAAATTTTTGAGTATCGCTTCAAAAGAATGAACTTTTTGTTTTTTTAAAACTTCTTTTACTACGGGATTCTTCGCGTCCAAAATTCCTTCTTGGGTGAGTTGTTGTGTGAGAGAAAGAATGGGCCCTTGGTAGAGGGCGGGAACTTCCTCGTAGGTGTCCTTATTGCGCCAACGCCGGAGTGTCATGCCGGATATTCCCAGGCGTTTTGCAAATGCTTCCGGAGAGAGTTTGCTGAGTTGGATAAGATTTAACAAATGTGAATACTTCATTAACATTTGTTAATTCATAACTTAGCAAGGCTTGTCAATCGCCTTTTTAGATAGCAAACACAAAAATACTAATGACAATCCTTTTTCTTTTCATGACAATCTCCTGCAACCAATATTTTAATTTGAGGGGTCACTATGAAGAGAATTTTTTTGACGTTAATTTTCGTATTGTCTTTTGTGTCGGTGGTTTCGGCACAATTGCCATTGATCAACCTGGATGGCAGTTTGAAATATAAAGACCTTAAAGTGGGTAAGGGGGAAGAGGCCTTGAGCGGTAAGGTTCTTGTTGTTGATTATAGCGGCTGGATTTTAAAAAGTAATGGCAACAGGGGTGTGAAATTTGATAGCTCTTATGATGCCGGCAGGCGCTTTGAATTTAGGCTAGGGGCCGGGGACGTGATTAAAGGTTGGGATGAAGGTGTTGTTGGAATGCATGTGGGAGGAATAAGAGAGCTTCGAATTCCCTCCAAGTTAGCTTATGGATCTCAGTCCATTGGGAAAAAAATTCCCCCGAGTTCAAATTTAATTTTTGAAATAGAGTTGTTGGAAGTAAAATAGGCAATCGTTTGTCAAAAGGCTTTGGAGCTGGATTCTATGGGTTCCTTACTTTTACTCCACGTTCCTTTAAATATTTTTTTACATCTCCCACTGTAAATTCCCCAAAATGAAAAATGGAAGCAGCCAGTGCGGCTTGTGCTCCTCCGGTATGGAGCCCTTCATAAATATGTTCCAGATTGCCAACCCCACCCGAGGCAACCACGGGAATATGAACTGCTGAAGAAACTTCTTTCAGCAGACAAATGTCGTAGCCCGATTTGGTGCCGTCTTTATCCATGCTGGTGAGCAAAATTTCTCCGGCTCCATATTTTTCCATTTTGTGTGACCAGTGAATGGCGTCTAAACCAGTGGGGGTACGTCCCCCATGGGTGAAGACTTCCCAGCTGTCCAGAGAACGTTTGGCATCGATGGCCACCACGACGCACTGAGATCCAAATTTTTCGGCTGCTTTTTTAACAAATTCCGGGTCTTTTACGGCGGCCGTGTTGATGGATACTTTGTCGGCTCCTGCTTTCAGCAAAGCGCGGATATCTGCCAAACTCCGTATGCCACCGCCTACGGTGAGGGGCATGAACACAGTTTCTGCGGTTCTTTTGACCACATCAAAAATAATATCCCGGTTTTCGTGTGAGGCAGTAATATCCAAAAAGCAAAGCTCATCTGCCCCTTGGGCATTGTAGGCCTTGGCGACTTCTACGGGATCACCCGCATCTACCAAATTTAAAAATTGGGTTCCTTTGACGACTCGACCGGCTTTTACATCCAGACAGGGGATAATTCTTTTGGTTAGCATAATTTGTGAGGCGTGAGGCGTGAAGCGTGAAGCGTAACAAAAAACGAGAGACGCTTCACGAAATACGCTTTACGCGATAGAACTCAGCAAGGCTATTGCTTCCTTCAAATTCAGCGTGCCTTCGTAAATGGCTTTTCCTGTAATGGCACCCAGAATTTTAGGAGGATTCATTTCTCTTAATTTTTGTACGTCGTTTAAGTCTTTCAAGCCCCCGGCCAGAATGACAGGTAGACTTACTTTAGAAACAAAATCTAAAATGCTTTCAAAGTTGAAACCTGAAAGCATACCATCGCGCTGAATGTCGGTATAGACAATGCAGCTTACTCCCGCGTCTTCAAATTTTTTTGCGAGTTCTTCTGCACTCAAATTTTGGACTTTGGTCCAGCCCTGGGTGGCTATTTTTGCATCTTTGACATCAATTCCGACGGCAATTTTTCCGGGGTATTTCCGGCAGGCCCTTTTGACGAAGTCGGGATCTTGATAAGCAATGGTACCCAAAATGACTCGATCGGCCAGGCATTCTTCCAGATAAATGGCGAGATGAGCTTCCGTGCGGATGCCCCCGCCAATCTCATAAGCCTTGCCTTGTTTTTTGAGAAGGTTTCCAATTTCTCGGATAATAGGGTGGTTAACGGGCTTTCCTTCCAAAGCGGCATCCAGATCTACCAGATGCAAAGTGTTTGCGCCTGCCTGTATCCACCTCTCGGCTATTTCCAGGGGCTTGTCCGAATAAATTTTTACTTGGGCATAATCACCTCGGGTGAGGCGGACGACCTGAGAGGCTTTTAAATCGATGGCGGGTAAAATTTCCATACTTATTTTTTTCGTCCGTAATCATCTTGAAGTCGGACAATATCATCTTCCCCAAAATAACTACCGCGTTGAATTTCAATAAATACGATCGGGATGTTGCCATCGTTGCAGATGCGGTGACTGGCTTCCTGCGGGATGTCGATGTAATCGCCCACTTTTAAGCGCATTTCCTGATCATTCAAAATGACCAATGCTTCTCCCTCAACAATTAGCCAGTGTTCTTGCCGTTTGTGATGAAGCTGATAGCTCAGTCGCTTGTCGGGAAGTACCGTAATCTTTTTTACTTTACAGTAGGGTTCATCCAACAAGACCTCCCATTTTCCCCAGGGAGGGCTTCCTACTTTGGCGTGTGGGTCTAAACTCATGTTCTCTCTCCTAAAGGTTAAGCCTTTTGACGATGCACGTACTCAGAAAAAAGAAGAGTGGCAATGAGAAAAAACAGCACTAAAAACTCAGCTGCAGCGAGCTAACTTGCCATGAAAATGAGAAGCAAGACCTTGAATAAAGGCAATCCCCCACGGGGTGTGGGGGCTACCTCAGTCCGCAAAAATTTGCAACACAGCTTTCTATATTCGTTCGTCCACGTGATCCTTTGAAGAGCTAATACCCACCTTATTGTTTGTGGGAGAGCTATCAAAGGCTTCCACTCGGCGAGGGACTGTTCCCTTATCTGAACTGGCAGAACTAGAGGCGGCAGGTATTGCTATTTTTGTGGCTGTATCCTGTGAGGCAGAGGGGGTAGGTAAAATTGTGCTTAATGCATCGAGTGACATAAGTCACCTCCAGTTAAAGACAGTTTTCAGGTTTAATTTCCGGTCTTCAGTTATCTTTCTGCTAACCGGAAATTTTATCCCGACGACTGTATTAAAAGATCGCTTCCATTGATCGAAACGGATTTTGGGAGGAATACTTTAAAAAAATGTGGAGGGAATTTTCTTTGAGGTTCAAAAAAAGAGATCGAATCTTAACAAGTCTCATCAGCTGTTACATCAGAAGTCTCTGTCTAAAGTTTAGAGGCCTGTTTTAAGACTTTCTTGAAATCACCATAATAGTCTTCAAAAGTATCCCCTATACTCGTGTAGGTGAACAAGATGACTTGCAGGGGCCCAATCTTTCTTGTCCAGAGCTCCTGCCGAAGACCATCGGAACTGTTTATCCTGAATGTCTGCCAGTCCTTTCCCTCTAAACTCTTTACTTCTACGGGACTTACTTGAGCCTCTTTATAAGTTTGTTTATCCTCTGCCAATAGTTTTCTAATTTCAACGAGGTAGACCTTTGCATCCATCGGGATGTAATCGGTTCTCGCGTCAATCGATAATGCGGCCTCAAGTTTCTTGTGGTTTAAGGATAAAAACTCTTTATCTTGGTCTTGAGTGCTTTTTTTGCTCCATTTCCATTCATTACTCGGTAAACTGAAATGTTTGCGGAGAGAGGTGTTGGAGATGTCGCTCAGAACCACTCTGGAACTGATGAAAAAAATACAGAAAACCAAAAAAGTGAATTTAAAAATGTGTAATCTTTTTTTCATAAAGGGTCTCCCTTAATCAATATCAATAAAAAGCGGGAAGAGGGTCTCGGTCCCGCCTGAAAACGTAAAAAACGCCATTCTGAAAAGTGTACAGTGATTTAAGACAGGTAGCAATCATTTCTTGAGGCACTCGTCTTAAGCCCAGTGATTGTCTAGCTTTCCCAATTTAAAAAAGTTTACACCTTGCGTCAATTAACGGCCCGCTGATGGGCTTAAGGACTCTATTGGATGGGAATCTAATTGCTTGACAAGTCTTGCTAAAAATAGTTAGCGTTTCCGAAATTAATCAAAAAAGAAAGGAGGTTCAATAATGAAAAAAATAGCCCTATTTTTTGTTTTAAGTTTAGCCCTTTTCGGTATTTCCCGTACTTCCTCGGCTTACATTGAAAATTGTTACGAAGAAGCTTGTGAGCTTCCAAAAGCTTCTGCATCACAGTTTTTTATGGATGATGTGAATGGCTTGGATGAGATTGATAGCCTTTCACCCATTCCCGTCTCAGGAAAGTTTTGGCCAGTAGATGGAATTATTACCGGGCATTTTGGAAAGTGGCGAGGCGGAAGGCATGGCGGTCATGTTCATGTGGGCGTGGATATCGCGGCTCCTATTGGGACCAATGTGGTGGCGCCTCTCAATGGCACAGTGATTTTTGTCGGGAGGAAGGGGGGCTATGGTCTAACAGTGATTGTGGATCATGGAGACGGTGTGGCTACCTTGTATGCACACAATTCTGAAGTGATCGTTTCCGAAGGGGATATCCTCAAAAAAGGGGATCTCATTTCAAAGGTAGGTTCTTCCGGACACAGCACCGGGCCTCACCTGCATTACGAAGTTAGGCTGGATGGATATCCTGTGAATCCTTTAGCCTGGACGGAGAAGCTTCAAATCGAGAGATCTTAATCTTTGGAGAGATTAAATTTTCGAATGCCCCTTGGGAAACCTTGGGGTATTTTTTTTGTTCGATCTTTTGTTTTTCATGAAGACTCCAACCTTTGAATGATTTCAAGGTCGGCTTCGGGAAAGGGATAATCTTTTAATTCTTCCGGGTAAACCCATTTTAAATCGGCACATTCGATTGTCTTTGGCGTACCGCTGACCAGGTCACAAAGGAAAAAATATAATTTGAGAGAGACTTCAGGATAGGAATGAGTGAGCTCTTCAAAAAGTTGAGTGGGTTTTACTTCTACATCGATTTCTTCCAAGCACTCTCGAATCACACATTGCTCGGGAGTTTCCTGTCTTTCTACTTTTCCTCCAGGAAACTCCCAGAAATGCCCCAGATGGGATTTTTTTAAACGTTTTGTAATGAGATACCGGCCCTCTTTTTTAATGATGGCAGCAGCAACTTCAATGAGACGTTTAGGAGGCGAGGGCATGAACCAGTTTAGAAAGACGAGAAATCTTGCGAGCCGCACTCCCCTTGTGCAAGATCCTTTTGCCGACTGCTTTTTGAAGTAGACGGGAAGCCCCTTTGAGAAGGTCAGTAGCCAGGTTTTTATCTTTTTTGCTTGCGGCCTCCTTCACTTTTTTTACGGCAGTCTTCAAAGTTGAATTGACGCTTACATTGCGTTCATGCCTTTTGAGGGATTGCTTTTGTCGCTTGATCTGACTTTTGTGTCTGCCTTTGGGGAGTTTTTTCTTTTTTACAGGATCAGCCATGATTTCTTCCTTCGCTATAAAGTGAATAAATAAAAAGATTTATTTTTTAGAGTTTGGCAGGTATCAAAAATAACTAAAATTTGTCAAACACATAAAAGGATTTTCCATGTCATACGAATACGTCTACGGTTTTCAACCCATCCTGGAAATTTTAAAGGCCGAGCGCCGAGAGGTATTTGAACTTTATCATTCATCCAGGAACTTCGATGCGGTGAGTAGGTCCCTTATCGAGAAGGCCAAAAAAAGAGGCTTGAGTCTCAAGGAAGTCTCCAAGGAAAAACTTTCAGAGTTGAGTGCCCAGGCCCTGCATCAGGGGCTAGTATTAAAAACGGAAGCCTATCCCTATGTGGACGAAGGCTTTTTAATCGAGCAAATGAGGGGAAGACAAAACCTTTTCATTCTTATTTTGGATCAGATTCAAGATCCTCAAAATTTGGGAGCCATTCTTCGAACGGCCCATTGTGCGGGGGTAGATGCCGTATTTATTCCCGAGCGACGTGCCTGTGAAATTACCCCTCTAGTACAAAAGGTGAGCGCCGGGGCTTCGGAATATTTAAAGATTTCTCTCGCCAAAAATCTGGCGCGACTCATCGATTTTCTTAAAGAATTCCCTGTGTGGGTTTATGGTGCCTGCGCGGAGGCGAAGGCAGCGTATACGGATCTGGATTATTCGGGATCTGTGGCTTGGGTGATGGGAAATGAGGGGGAGGGGCTGCGTTCTTTGGTAAAACAAAAATGTGATGCCTTGGTTTCCATCCCTCTTCGGGGGCGGATTGATTCTTTAAATGTTTCGGTGGCAACGGGTATTTTATTGTATGAGGTCTTGAGACAAAGGGTTTTAAAAAAGTAGGAAAACAGGAGATTCGCCTTGACAAGCATTTCTCTTGAAAATATAAACTCGCGGCTTTCGTCTAGGCCCCAGTGCGTCGAGGGTCTTGGTTTCAGATTCAAAATTAGACTTAAATATGAGTGGTTTTTGTGACCTTTTGGGGGGAGTGTTTCTTTTGCCGGCGTAGCTCAGCTGGTAGAGCAACTGATTTGTAATCAGTGGGTCACCGGTTCGATTCCGGTCGCTGGCTCTCTGATCGAGGCACTTGGAGGATTAGGTGAGGTTCCCGAGTGGCTAAAGGGAGCAGACTGTAAATCTGCCGGCATACGCCTTCGAAGGTTCGAATCCTTCCCTCACCATTGTTTTTTGTTAAGCGCGGGAGTAGCTCAGTTGGTAGAGCATCAGCCTTCCAAGCTGAGGGTCGCGAGTTCGAGACTCGTCTCCCGCTTGTTTTAGTTTTCAAGGCCCACATAGCTCAGTTGGTAGAGCATCTCCATGGTAAGGAGAAGGTCATCAGTTCGATTCTGATTGTGGGCTTGTCAAAAAACTGGAGTTATTTATGAGAATTATTATTCAGATGGAATGTATCGAGTGTAAAAATCGAAATTACTCGACTACCAAGAACAAGACCAGAACGCCTGACAGGCTCAATTTTAAAAAGTATTGCAAGTTTTGTCGAAAGCATACGGATCATAAAGAGACCAAATAGGGGAGTAGCTCAGCTTGGTAGAGCAGCGGTCTCCAAAACCGCGGGTCGCAGGTTCGATCCCTGTCTCCCCTGTGATCGAATTTTTTTTTTTGAGGTGTCAGTGACTGCACATAAAAAATATCTAGATTTATCCCTGCTGGTGTTGGCATTTTTGGTTTGGTTCCTCTTCGAGTTGTTGATTGGTTTCTTTTGGGATCTTTTTGCCTTGCCTGTGTTGGTAGATTGGCCCGTGGGCTATCCGCACATTATAGCGTTTGTGTTCGCGTTGGTTTTCTACGTGGGAATCAAAAGGCAAAAAAGTGTTGGCATTTTTGGCCTAGAAGTTATTTCGGAGTTGAGCAAGGTAACTTGGCCAACTCAGAAAGAGACACTTGTTTCAACGGGTGTCATTATAGTGATGTTGGCAATCGCCTCCATTCTTTTATTTTTGATGGATACCGTTTGGGGTACTTTAACCCGAAGTTTCCTGGAGTTTTAATTTGAGACTGATTGTAGAAATTTTTTTAGGCACCGAGTAAGCGACGAAGCATAAAGAAATTTATTCAATCAGTTAGGATATTATGGCACTCAACTGGTACGTGGTTCATACTTATTCAGGTTTCGAGCAAAAAGCTAAGCTAGCTTTGCAGGAGAGGATTAAATCTCTCCGCAAAGAAGAGTTCTTTGGCGAAGTGTTGGTGCCTTCGGAAAATGTAGTCGAGATGAAAAAAGGGGTGCGTAAAACCACTACTCGAAAATTTTTTCCTGGTTATATCCTGGTCCAAATGGATCTCAACGATGACACCTGGCACATTGTGAAGGGAACTCCAAAAATTACAGGTTTTGTGGGAGGCACGATTCATCCGCCGATTGTCCCCGAAGATGAGGTCCTGCGCATTACCCGACAAATCGATGAAGGGACCTTAAGGCCTAAGCCAAAAGTGTCCTTTGAAAAAGGGGAGTCGGTGAGGGTGATGGATGGTCCTTTTGCAACCTTCAATGGAGTGGTAGAGGAAGTGAATCCTGAAAAAGGGAAGTTGAAAGTTTTGGTATCAATCTTTGGTCGAGCGACGCCTATCGAGCTTGACTTCATTCAAGTGGAGAAAAATTAATGGCTAAGAAAGTTGTCACCCAAATCAAGCTTCAATGTCCTGCCGGACAAGCCAATCCAGCCCCTCCAGTGGGTCCTGCCCTGGGTCAGCACGGCGTCAATATTATGGAGTTTTGCAAACAGTTCAATGCGGCCACCCAAAAGCAAGCCGGTTTGATTATTCCCTGTGTTGTGACTGTTTATGCGGATCGCTCTATTTCCATTGTCTATAAAACTCCCCCTGCCTCCATTTTGTTGGTGAAGGCTGCAAAGGCTGCCAAAGGGTCGGGTGTTCCCAACAAAGATAAAGTGGGTAAGGTGACCCGTACGCAAGTGGAGGAGATCGCAAAAATTAAATTTCCCGATATGAATGCCAAAGACATAGAGGGTGCGATTCGCTCCGTGATGGGAACCGCTCGAAGTATGGGCATTGATGTTATCCAATAGAGAGGTTTTTATGAGTGGTAAAAAATATAAAGAAGCTTTGAAAAATGTAGAATTAGAAAAAAAGTATTCACTGGGCGAGGCCTGTACTATTTTGTCGGGTTTTAAAACGGCAAAATTTGATGAGACGGTCGATGTGGCTATCCGCTTAGGGGTAGATCCCAAGCATTCTGATCAAGTGGTGCGAGGCGCTGTTTCCCTTCCTCATGGTTTAGGCAAGACCGTGCGTATTCTGGTTTTTGCCAAAGGGGAAAAAGAAAAAGAAGCCAAGGCCGCTGGGGCGGATTATGTGGGTTCGGACGACCTCATTGAAAAAATTCAAGGTGGCTGGATGGAGTTTGATAAGATTATTGCCACTCCCGACATGATGGGCCAGGTGAGTAAGATTGGTAAAGTGTTGGGCCCTCGAGGTTTGATGCCTAATCCCAAGGTAGGAACCGTTACTTTTGACTTGGCAAAGGCCATTCAAGAGAACAAGGCCGGCAAAGTAGAATTTAGAACGGATAAAGCAGGAATTGTACATGCCCCCGTGGGAAAACTCTCTTTCGGTGCTGAAAAACTTAAAGTCAACACCCAGGCCTTGTTGGATAACGTGATTAAACTTAAGCCTGCGACGGCCAAGGGGACTTATCTCAGATCTATTTCTGTTTCATCGACGATGAGCCCTGGAGTAAAGGTAGAACCCGGTTCTATTCATGAGTAATTTTAAGATGTAATTTCCCAAGTCAAAGACAATAGGGATCCCGAGTGTCGGGAATTAAAAATCCTATCGAGACGGGACAAAGTGAGTCGCCCTCCTAATGCGATTTTGAGTCGTGTTAGTTTTGACTGTGTTTCACTGTAAGGAGGATGCGTATTTGTGAAAAGACAAGAAAAAGAAAATGAAGTTGGCTCTTTGGTGGAAAGATTCAAGTCCGCAGAATTTGCAGTGCTTGCAGATTATCGCGGAATGAACGCTGCCCAAATGACCCATTTGAGACGGGCAGTCCGCGAAGGCAAGGGGCAGATGAAGGTGGTCAAAAATACCTTGGCGCGTCTTGCGGTTCAAGACACCGAGTTGAAGTTGTTGCAAGATCACTTTGTGGGAACTATTGCAGCCATTACAGCTCACACAGACCCTGTTTCTCCTGCAAAAGCCCTGGTCAAATTTGCCAAAGAGGTTGAACAGTTCAAACTCAAAATTGGTTTTCTTTCGGGTAAATTGCTGAATGTAGCCGAAATTGAAAACTTGTCCAAATTGCCCAGTAAAGAACAATTACTGGCCTCGATGTTGGGGTCCATGCAAGCTCCAGCTACCAATTTGGTGGGGGTGCTTGCAGCAATTCCACGTAAGCTTGTGTGTGCTTTGGCTGCTATTCGAGATAAAAAAGAATCGTAAAAATTAACTGTTAAAAATTAAATTCCTTTAGGAGGATAATCCCATGGCTATTGTTTCCCAAGAAGATATTGTTGAAACCCTTGAACATATGACCTTGCTTCAGGTGGCGGATTTAGTAAAAAAATTGGAAGTAAAATTTGGTGTCTCCGCGGCAGCTCCTGTGGCCGTTGCAGCGGCTCCTGGTGGACCTGCGGCTGTTGCAGAAGAGCAAACCGAATTCACGGTGGTACTTGCCGCTGCCGGTGATAACAAAATCAATGTCATTAAAGAAATTCGCGTCATTACCGGCTTGGGTCTGAAGGAAGCCAAAGACCTTGTAGAAGGTGCCCCAAAGACCGTAAAAGAAGGTGTCAATAAAGACGATGCCAAAAAGATCAAGGAACAGCTCGAAAAAGTAGGCGCTAAAGTTGAAGTGAAGTAGTTGAGCCGGGTTGTTATTTGTTTTAGGGGTGGGTTTTTTAACTCACCCCTATTGTCTTTAAGTATTGCATTAAATTTTCTGGAAGAGGTCCTCTAATGTCTACCCTGACACACACTCAGCGTTTAAGACGAAATTTCTCCCGAATTAAAAACGTCATTGATATTCCAAATCTTATTGAACTGCAGAAGCAATCTTACGAAAAGTTTTTACAAATTGGGGTTTCTCCTGAAGAGCGAGAAGATTCGGGTTTGCAGACGGCATTCAAGAGCGTTTTTCCAATTCGTGATTTTAACAACACTTCCTCTTTAGAGTTTGTGAGTTTTCACTTTGAAAATCCTTCCTACGAAGTGGGGGAGTGTCGCGAACGTGGAATGACCTATGCAGCTCCTCTTAAAGTAGTGGTGCGTTTGGTGGTATGGGATGTGGATGAAGACACGGGCGCCCGCTCTATTCGGGATGTCAAAGAGCAAGAAGTTTATTTTGGTGAGATTCCGCTTATGACCGATACCGGCACCTTTATTATTAATGGGACCGAGCGTGTGGTGGTGTCTCAGTTGCATCGTTCTCCTGGTATTTTTTTTGAGCATGACAAAGGGAAGACCCATGCCTCTGGAAAAATATTATTTTCGGCTCGCGTAATTCCTTATCGTGGTTCCTGGTTGGATTTTGAATTTGATCCCAAAGATATTCTCTATGTGCGCATCGATCGCCGCCGAAAAATGCCTGCAACAGTCCTGATCAAGTCCTTGGGATTAAGTGAAGAAGAAATTTTAAATTTCTTCTATAAAACGGAAGGGATTCGTTTCGAAGGAAAAAACCTTTTTAAGACCGTCGTGCCCGAGCTGCTTTCTTTTCAGAGGGCTCCCCGGGAAATTCGGCATCCCAAGACCGATGAAATCCTTGTCCGGAAAGGGCAAAAATATACCAAGCAGGCCTTGGAACGTTTGGGAAATGCCAAAATTAAAGAAATTCCTGTTTCTCTTGATGAAATTATAGGGCGCCCGGTAGCCCGCGACGTGATTGATCCTGCAACGGGTGAAATTATTCTGGCTTGCAATGAAGTCCTCACCGACAAAAAGTTTGAAGAAATAAAAGGCTGCAAGATTGAAGGATTGGAGCTGTTGTACATCGATAACCTGAATATCGGTCCTTACATTCGGAATACCTTGGCAGTGGATAAAGTGAAAAATGTGGAAGAGGCCATTGCCGATATTTACAAGCGTCTTCGTCCAGGAGATCCCTCTACTCCTGAAACTGCCAGGAACTTTTTTGAGAATTTATTTTTTAATCCTGAACGCTACGACCTGTCTAAAGTGGGTCGTTTGAAAATCAATCACAAGTTTTCTTTCGATGTGCCTCTGGAAGTGACGACTCTTCGTCGCGAGGATATTTTGGAAACCGTCCGTTACCTGGTGAATTTAAAAGATGGTTTTGGTCAGGTAGATGATATCGATCACTTGGGCAACCGACGTGTTCGAGCGGTAGGGGAGTTGTTGGAAAACCAGTTCCGGGTGGGTTTGCTTCGTATGGAGCGCGCCATCAAAGAGCGCATGAGTTTGCAGGAAATTGAAACCCTCATGCCCCACGATCTCATCAATCCCAAACCGGTTTCTGCGGTGGTGAAAGAGTTTTTTGGTTCTTCCCAGCTTTCCCAGTTTATGGATCAAACCAATCCCCTGTCGGAAGTGACCCACAAGCGTCGTCTTTCTGCTCTGGGGCCAGGCGGGCTAACACGCGAACGAGCAGGCTTTGAAGTCCGCGACGTTCATGCCACCCACTATGGACGTATCTGTCCCATTGAAACCCCTGAAGGTCCAAATATTGGTTTGATCGCCTCTTTGTCTACTTACGCAAGGGTCAATCCTTATGGATTTATTGAAACGCCTTATCGCAAGGTAAAAGAGGGACGTGTCAGTGAAGAGGTCGTTTATCTTTCTGCCTTGGAAGAAGAAGGTTTCTACATTGCGCAGGCCAATGCCTTGCTGGATGCCAAAGGAGTTTTCCAGAGTGATCTGGTCTCTTGCCGAAAAAATGGCGAATTTGTGAATGCACAACCTCGTGATGTTAATTTCATGGATGTTTCTCCCAATCAGCTGGTTTCTATTGCGGCTTCTCTGGTTCCTTTTCTGGAGCACGACGATGCGAACCGAGCCTTGATGGGTGCCAACATGCAGCGTCAGGCCGTTCCACTGCTTCGTACCTTTTCTCCTCTTGTCGGAACTGGCATTGAAGGAAAAGTGGCTCAAGATTCTGGAGTGACTGTGATCGCAAAACGGGATGGGGTCATTCAAACCGTTGAGGCTTCTCGTATAGTCGTAAAAGCAGATCGCACTTCTTCCAAAGAAGTGGGCTCCGAAGTGGATATTTATAATCTTATCAAGTTCAAAAGATCCAACCAGAATACCTGCATCAACCAGAAGCCTATTTTAAAAGTGGGAGATAAAGTAAAGGCGCGTCAGGTGATCGCAGACGGATTTGCCACCGAAGAGGGCGAGCTCGCTTTGGGTCAAAACGTTGTCGTCGCCTTTATGCCTTGGGGGGGCTACAACTTTGAAGATTCTATTTTGATTTCTGAAAAATTATTGGCGGACGACATCTTCACCTCCATTCATATTGAAGAATTTGAATGTGTGGCGCGTGACACCAAGTTGGGCAAAGAAGAAATTACTCGCGATATTCCCAATGTGGGCGAAGAAGCCCTGAAAGATCTGGATGAGTCGGGCATTATTCGGATTGGTGCCGAGGTAAAACCGGGCGATATTTTGGTGGGTAAGATTACTCCCAAAGGTGAAACTCAGCTTTCCCCCGAAGAAAAACTGCTTCGTGCCATTTTCGGTGAAAAAGCAGGAGATGTAAAAGATACCTCGTTGCGTGTTCCTCCGGGCGTGGCAGGCACCGTCATCGATGCCCAGGTCTTTTCTCGGGAAGGGGCCGAACTGGATGAGCGTGCCAAAGATATTCAAGACAAAGACACTACCAAATTGCATAAAGACCTTCAGGATGAAATTCAAATTATCCAGGAATCGGCCATCAAGAAGTTGAAGCCCTTGTTGGTAGGGAAAGTGGCCACCAGTAAAGTGGTGGATGAAAAACTGGAAAAGGTTTACTTGGCGAAGGGTAAAAATATTACGGAGGCCGTTCTCCTGAGTATTCCCATGGACAAATGGTCTGAGATCACGGTCTCAGGCGGAGAAGATCTGGAAAATGAGATCCAGGAAATAATCGATGCCACCGAAGAGCAAATTGATTTTGTGAAAATGGTTTATGATCAAAAAATCAATAAGCTCAAAAAAGGCGATGACCTTCCTCCCGGTGTCATCAAGATGATCAAGGTGTATGTCGCCATCAAACGTAAGATTTCTGTGGGTGATAAAATGGCCGGTCGACATGGGAACAAAGGAGTT
Organism: Deltaproteobacteria bacterium; assembly: GCA_015233135.1. Classification (NCBI taxonomy): domain Bacteria; kingdom Pseudomonadati; phylum Myxococcota; class Myxococcia; species Deltaproteobacteria bacterium. The sequence continues at coordinate 64,199 of JADFYH010000009.1, read as the reverse complement.
ATCTCCCGAATTGTTCCGCTCGAAGACATGCCTTACACCGAAGATGGAATTCCTGTCGACTTGGTACTCAATCCTTTGGGAGTTCCTTCGCGAATGAATATTGGGCAGGTTTTAGAGGTGCATCTGGGTTGGGCGGCGCTCAATTTGGGGCATAAGATCCAACGAATGATTGATCAGAAATACGACAGGGAGAGTATGAAGTCTTTTCTGAAAAAAATCTACTCTTCCAAAGAGGTAGATGTCTATCTAGATTCTCTTTCGGATGCTGAGCTGAGAGTGCTTGCGGGAAAACTGGGAAAAGGTGGTGTGCACACGGCATCTCCTGTCTTTGACGGTGCCAAAGAAGAAGAGCTCAAAAATATGCTGCATCTGGCCGACATGCCTACTTCGGGTCAGATGGTCCTTTTTGATGGCCGTACGGGAGAGGCCTTCGAGCAAACCGTTACCGTGGGGGTGATGTACATTTTAAAACTCCATCATTTGGTGGATGATAAAATCCATGCTCGAAGCATTGGCCCTTATTCGTTGGTGACTCAGCAGCCTCTAGGCGGTAAGGCTCAATTCGGGGGTCAGCGTCTGGGAGAAATGGAAGTCTGGGCCCTCGAGGCTTATGGGGCTGCCTATTCCTTGCAAGAGTTCCTTACAGTGAAATCCGATGACGTCATTGGTCGTACGCGCATGTACGAATCTATTGTCAAGGGCGTGCATACGTTGGATCCAGGATTACCGGAATCGTTCAATGTTCTGATCAAAGAACTTCAAAGTTTAGCTCTTAATGCTGAACTTTTAGAGAATAATTAAGTTACGCTTTGTCATTTTTATTTTAAATGTGAAGGGTCTGGAAATTAAATAGTCTTTTAGTTTCCAGACGCTCTCACTATTTGAAGGAGTGAAGTCCCTTGGATATTCAAGCCTTTTTCGAAAAACCTAAAAATCCTCTTTGCTACACAGGGATAAAAATTTCTCTTTCTTCACCTGAAAAGATTCGCTCCTGGTCTCATGGGGAAGTCAAGAAACCGGAAACCATCAACTACCGTACGTTCAAGCCCGAACGAGATGGTCTTTTTTGCGCAAAGATTTTCGGTCCAGTGAAAGATTATGAATGCAATTGCGGCAAATACAAACGCATGAAGCATCGGGGAATTGTTTGTGAAAAATGTGGGGTGGAGGTCATTCAATCCAAAGTGCGTCGCGAAAGGATGGGGCATATCAATTTGGCGACCCCGGTGGCGCATATCTGGTTTTTGAAGAGTTTGCCTTCCCGTATTGGAACCGTGTTGGATTTGACCCTCAAAGATTTAGAGAAAGTTCTCTATTGTGAATCTCACATTGTGCTAGATCCAGGCACCACCAAGTTGACCGAAGCAGAAGTTCTTTCGGAAGACCGCTATCAAAAGGCCCTGGAAGATTTTGGTCCAGGTCAATTCGTGGCGAAGATGGGTGGGGAAGCTATTTTAGAGCTGCTTAAGAAATTAGATCTTGTGGAGCTTTCTAAGAAATTGCGAAAAGATATTGAAAAGACCTCTTCGGAGACCGTCAAAAAGAAACTCTCCAAACGCTTAAAAGTAATTGAGGCTTTGAAAGAATCCGGCAACAGGCCCGAGTGGATGATGATGGAAGTTGTTCCCGTGATCCCTCCCGATTTGCGTCCTTTGGTTCCTCTCGAAGGGGGGCGTTTTGCGACCAGTGATCTGAACGATTTGTACCGCCGCGTCATCAACCGAAATAATCGGTTAAAACGGCTCATGGAATTGTCTGCCCCTGAAATTATTATTCGTAACGAAAAACGCATGTTGCAGGAAGCGGTCGATGCCTTGTTTGACAATGGTCGCCGTGGCAAGGTGTTTACGGGTCCTAATCGACGCCCTCTTCGTTCTCTTTCCGATATGATCAAAGGGAAGCAAGGCCGTTTCCGTCAGAACTTGCTCGGTAAACGTGTCGATTATTCCGGTCGTTCCGTCATCGTCGTGGGGCCTGAATTAAAATTACATCAATGTGGTCTGCCTAAAATCATGGCGTTAGAATTGTTTCGGCCTTTTATCTATGGAAAACTGGAGCAGAAGGGCTATGTTTCTACCATCAAGAGTGCGAAGAAGATGGTTGAGAAACAGAAGCCAGAAGTTTGGGATGTGCTCGAAGAAGTGATTAAAGAACATCCTGTCTTGTTGAACCGTGCACCCACTCTGCATCGCCTTGGAATTCAGGCCTTTGAACCCATACTCATTGAGGGTAAGGCCATTCAATTGCATCCTCTGGTCTGTGCAGCTTTCAATGCCGACTTCGACGGGGATCAAATGGCTGTCCACGTTCCACTTTCTTTGGAATCCCAAATTGAAGCTCGGGTGCTCATGATGAGTACCAACAACATCCTTTCTCCCGCAAATGGCAAGCCCATCATTGTTCCCACCCAGGATATGGTTCTGGGCCTCTACTATCTTACACGTGAAAAAGTGTTTGCAAAAGGGGAAGGAAAAATCTTTTCGGGTCCCTCAGAAGTCCGTATTGCGTATGATAGCGGGGAGATTGAATTGCACGCCCATATTAAAGTACGCATGAATGCTACTTTGGTTGAAACGACTGTGGGTCGCGTTTTGCTGAGTGAGATTGTTCCTTCCGGCATTTCCTTTCAAAAAATCAATAAAGTCATGGACAAAAAAGCCATCGCCGAGTTGGTAGATCTGACCTATCGCCAATGCGGAGATAAAGAAACTGTCCTGCTGGCCGATCGTCTCAAGTCCATGGGATTCTCATTCGCCTGTAAGGCCGGAATTTCTATTTGTATCGATGATATGCTCATCCCTTCGGGTAAGGAAAAACACATTGGATCAGCCAATAAAGAAGTGAAGGAAGTGGAAGATCAATATCTGGAAGGGCTCATCACTCAAGGGGAACGTTATAATAAAATTGTCGATATCTGGGCCAGAACTACCGAATACATTGCTAATGAAATGGTGAAAGAACTCAGCGTCGAAGAGGTGAGCGACGATAAGGGAAACAAGAAAATTGTTCCTTCTTTCAACTCCGTTTACATCATGGCCGACTCGGGTGCCCGCGGATCCGCTCAGCAGATGCGTCAGCTGGCCGGTATGCGCGGTTTGATGGCCAAACCTTCTGGTGAAATTATTGAAACTCCCATCACCGCAAATTTCCGCGAAGGTCTCACCGTGCTTCAATATTTTATTTCTACTCACGGAGCCCGCAAAGGACTGGCCGACACGGCCTTAAAAACAGCCAACTCCGGGTATCTCACTCGCCGCTTGGTGGATGTGGCCCAGGACATGGTGGTGTTCGAGAGAGATTGTGAATCGATGGACGGTATTGTCATGACGCCTCTGGTTGAAGGGGGTGAAGTGATTGAACCCGTCGGAGATCGTATTTTGGGTCGAGTGGCTCTGGAAGAAATTCGGGATCCTTTTACCAATAAAGTCCTCCTTAAGTCTGGAGAAGAAATTGACGAAGAGAAAGTTAATTTAATTGAGGAAGCAGGGGTAGAAAAAGTAAAGATCCGTTCCCCTCTTACCTGTCAATCGCCTCGCGGCGTTTGTATCAAATGTTACGGTCGTGATCTTGCCCGAGGGCAATCGGTTAATTTAGGGGAATCGGTGGGAGTTATCGCAGCCCAATCCATCGGTGAACCCGGAACCCAGCTCACCATGCGTACCTTTCACATTGGGGGAACCGCTTCCAGACGAGCGGAGCAATCTGCCTTAGACAATCGCAATGAAGGTAAAGTAGTCTTCATCAACGTGGTAACGGTTCAGAATAAGGAAAAAAGTCTGACCGTAATGAACCGCCATGGGGAACTTGCTATTGTGGATGATTCGGGTCGAGAACGTGAACGCTATAGTTTGATTTATGGAGCAAAACTATTTGTAAAAGAAGGACAAAAAGTGGCGGCAGGGACTCTGCTTGCCGAATGGGATCCTTACACGATTCCTATCCTGACGGAAGTGAATGGGATTGTAAAATATGGAGACCTCTTAGAAGGGGCAACCATCCAAGAAATGGTGGATGAAGTGACTGGTTTGTCGCGTAAGGTGGTTATTGAGTCCAAATCCAAAGGGAATTTACGCCCTCGTGTTTCCATTAAGGATGAGAAGGGAAACACCCGTCGATTACCCAATTCAAATACTGAGGCGCGATATCTGCTTCCTATTGGTGCCAACATCGTTGTGGCAGAAGGGGAGCAGGTCCAAGCGGGAGATGTCATTACAAAAATCCCTCGTGAAACGACCAAAACCAAGGATATCACCGGGGGTCTTCCTCGTGTGGCCGAATTGTTCGAAGCCCGCAAACCCAAAGAATCCGCCATTATCAGCGAAATTGATGGGGTAGTTAGCTTCGGTAAAGATACCAAAGGAAAACGCAAGATCCTCATTACCCCTGAAGTGGGTGAATCTAAAGAATATCTCGTCGCAAAAGGTAGGCATGTCGCTGTGCGAGAAGGGGATGGGGTAAAGGCCGGCGAGCCTTTGATGGATGGCTCTGCAAATCCTCATGATATTTTGAAAGTGCTGGGTGAAAAGGCCCTGGCTAAATACTTGGTCGATGAAATTCAGGAAGTATACCGCTTGCAGGGGGTTAAAATTAACGACAAACACATTGAAGTGATCGTTCGCCAGATGCTGCGGCGTATTCGCATAAAACATCCTGGGGACACAGGGTTCTTGATTGATGAACAGGTGGAAAAAAGCATTTTTGAAAAGGAAAATGAGGCGATGAAAAAGAAGGGGCATAAGCCGGCAATAGGCGAGCCCTTGCTCTTGGGAATCACTAAGGCCTCCTTGTCTACAGAGAGCTTTATTTCTGCGGCATCCTTCCAGGAGACCACTCGTGTACTTACCGAGGCAGCCATTATTGGAAAGATAGATACTCTCAAAGGACTCAAAGAAAACGTCATTATGGGGCGTTTGATCCCTTCGGGTACGGGTTTAAAGAAGTATCGTGAAATGCGTCTTAAGGTGAATGATGTGGTCGAGCAAGATGACGAAGAAACGAAATTAGTCAGTCTGAGCGCATAATTTTTTATTAGGTGAGTCAATTCAATTGACATAAAAAAAAGCATTTGCTATCTAACGCCCTCGTTTTTTCTTTCACCAGGTTTTATCTTTTAACCTGTTGGAATTTCAAGTGAATTTAGTAAAAATTTAGAGCGTTTTCATAAAGGGAAAGTACGGCTATGCCAACGATTAATCAACTTGTTCGAAGCGGTCGTCAACAAGCAGAGTGGAAAACAAAATCTCCCGCGCTTCAGTCTTGTCCTCAAAAAAGAGGGGTTTGTGTTCGTGTTTATACCAGTACTCCCAAAAAACCCAACTCTGCACTGCGAAAAGTCGCTCGTGTTCGCCTTACGAATAATACGGAAGTGAGTAGTTATATTCCAGGAGAAGGTCATAATCTTCAGGAGCATTCTGTAGTGCTGATTCGCGGAGGTCGTGTGAAAGATCTCCCGGGGGTTCGTTATCATACAATTCGTGGGGCCTTGGATACTCAGGGTGTGGCGAAACGTAAGCAAAGTCGTTCTAAATACGGTGCAAAAAAAGCCAAATAATTTTTAAGTCAAATATTTTTTGAGGTTGTCATGTCGAGAAAAGGTCCTGCAACAAAACGTAAAGTCATTCCAGATCCTAAGTTTCACGATAAATTGGTTTCGAAACTTGTGACCAAGCTGATGGAAAAAGGGAAAAAGAGTTTGGCGGAGCAAGTGGTCTATGGTGCTTTTGACATTCTTCAGGAAAAAGCAAACGATGAACCTTTGAAGGTTTTTAAGCAGGCCCTGGATAATTTGAAGCCGGTTTTGGAGGTTCGTTCTCGGCGTGTGGGGGGGGCAACTTATCAGGTTCCGATGGAGGTTCGTCCCGATCGCCGTGTTTCTTTAGGGCTGCGTTGGTTGGTGGCTTATTCCCGTAGTCGTGGAGAAAAAACCATGAGAGAGCGTTTAGCGATGGAGATTTTGGATGCTCTCAATAACCGTGGGGCTTCCATTAAGAAAAAGGAAGATGTTCATAAAATGGCTGAATCGAATAGGGCCTTTGCGCATTATCGTTGGTAAATAAAATATGTCTCGCTTAGACAAGATACGCAATATTGGCATTATGGCCCATATTGATGCAGGGAAGACGACTACCACAGAGCGTATCTTATACTATACGGGGGTTTCCCATAAGATGGGTGAGGTTCATGAGGGTACTGCGATCATGGACTGGATGCTTCAGGAGCAGGAAAGAGGGATTACGATTACCTCTGCTGCGACAAGTTGTTGTTGGAGAGATTGTGGTATAAACATTATTGATACACCGGGTCATGTTGATTTTACGATAGAAGTAGAGCGTTCTTTGAGAATATTGGATGGTGCGATTGGGGTGTTTTGCTCTGTAGGAGGGGTTGAGCCCCAATCTGAAACGGTGTGGCGGCAAGCAAATAAATATCATGTTCCGCGGATTGCTTTTGTGAACAAGATGGATCGGATTGGCGCAGATTTTTTCCGGGTGGTGACGATGATGGTGGAGCGTCTTGGGGCTAATCCAGTGTGCTTTCAAATCCCTTGGGGTTCTGAAGATTCATTTAAGGGAGTTGTGGATTTGGTTAGAATGAAGGCCTTGGAATTTGAAGAAGAGACCTTGGGAGAACGCTTTGCGGTGGTAGATATCCCCGGTGAGCTTAAGGCTGTTTCTCTGAAATACCGTGAGAAATTATTGGAGTCCTTATCTGAGCACGATGATCACCTGATGGATCTATATTTGAGTGGTGCCGAAATCCAGAACGATTTGATTTTGGAAGTGGCGAGGCGGGCAGCTTTATCTCTGAAGATTACGCCGGTTTTGTGCGGGGCTTCCTTCAAGAATAAAGGAATTCAGCAGCTTTTGGATGCGGTGGTTGATTTCTTGCCTTCCCCTTTGGATGTTCCTCCTGTGAAAGGGGTTTTATCTAGAGATTCTGAAGAGCTGGAAACAAGGTTGGCCGATCCTGATGCCCCTTTCTCTGCGCTGGCATTTAAAATCATGTCAGATTCTTTTGTGGGGACCTTGACTTATTTTAGGGTTTATTCTGGTAAAGTAAGTTCGGGGTCGCATGTGTACAATTCTACAAAGGGAAGAAAAGAAAGAATTGGTCGCCTGCTTCGAATGCATGCGAATAAGCGGGAAGATCTTGCTGAGGCGGTAGTGGGGGACATTGTGGCGGCGGTGGGTTTGAAATTTACGACCACAGGCGATACCTTGTGCGAAGAAGCAAATCCAATCTTGTTAGAAAAAATAGAATTTCCAGAACCTGTTATTTCTATCACGATAGAGCCTAAGACCAAAGCAGACCAGGAAAAGTTGGCCGTTTCGCTTCAGCGGCTTTCGATGGAAGACCCTTCTTTTCGGGTAAGAATAGACGAAGAGACAGGGCAAACCCTGATCTCTGGTATGGGTGAACTCCATTTGGAGATTATTGTAGATAGGCTTCTGCGTGAATTTAAGGTGGGGGCAAATATTGGGAAGCCTCAAGTTGCCTATAGAGAGACGATTCAAAAAAAGGTTGAAGTGGAAGGAAAATATATTCGCGAGACGGGTGGAAGAAACCATTATGGTCATGTTTGTTTGAGGGTTGAACCCCTTGAAAGAGGAAAAGGTTTTCAGTTTGTCGATGAGTTGGTGCCGGGTTTGATCCCCAGTCAGTATTTGCCGGCTATAAAAAAGGGGGTAGAAGAATCACTGGATAATGGGGTGCTTGTTAGTTATCCAGTGGTTGACGTGAAGGTGACTCTCTTCAACGCCTCGTTTCATGAGGTGGATTCCTCTGAGATGGCCTTTAAAATAGCAGCGTCCATAGGTTTTAAAGAGGCTTGTAAGCTTGCTGGTCCGCTTCTCCTAGAGCCCATAATGAACGTGGAGGTTGTTTTACCGGAAAATTTTTTTGGAGCAGTAGCGGGGGATTTGAGTTCGCGACGAGGTAGGATTTTAAAAACAGAGATGAGAGCGATGTATCAAGTAATTGATGCTCAATTGCCCTTGGCAAATATGTTTGGTTATGCAACAGACCTAAGGTCTCAAACTCAAGGTAGAGCTACATTTAGTATGCAGTTTGATCATTACGATGTGGTGCCCGCGGCTATTTCCGAGGAAATAGTGGGGCGATTGACGGGTAGGTTTTATTAATTTAGCTGTGGGATGTTTATTATAAAAAGGCTTATTAAAAAGATAAGAGGAGGAATTTAGTATGGCAAAAGAAAAATATGAACGAAAAAAAACGCATGTAAACGTTGGAACAATTGGTCATGTCGATCATGGTAAAACCACGACGACTGCCGCATTAACCAAAGTTGCTAGCACTCTAGGTTATTCAAAGTATGTCCCTTATGACGAGGTGGCCAAAGCCTCCGAATCTCAGGGGCGTCGTGATCCTACCAAAATTCTTACTATTGCCACTTCCCACGTTGAGTATGAAACCAAAGAGAGACATTACGCCCATGTGGATTGTCCTGGACATGCAGATTATGTCAAAAACATGATCACGGGTGCGGCTCAAATGGATGGCGCAATTCTGGTTGTTTCCGCTGTGGATGGGCCTATGCCCCAGACGCGTGAGCACATTCTTTTGGCGCGTCAGGTGGGTGTTCCCTACATCGTTGTCTTTATCAATAAAGTAGATCTGGTCGACGACAATGAGTTGGTAGATCTGGTTGAACTTGAGGTTCGCGAATTACTCACCCAATATAAATTTCCTGGAAACGATATTCCTATTATTCGTGGAAGTGCTACCAAGGCCTTGGCGGGAGACACAGGAGAGTTGGGTGTCCCTGCTTTCCAGAAACTGTTTGATGCTTTGGATTCCTATATCCCTGTTCCTGAAAGACCTATCGATAAGCCTTTCATTATGCCCATTGAAGACGTGTTTAGTATTTCGGGTCGTGGAACCGTAGTGACGGGTCGTATTGAAAGGGGCCTTATAAAAGTAGGTGAGGAAATTGAAATTGTCGGTTTTGGTCCAACCCAGAAAACCGTTGTGACTGGGGTTGAAATGTTCCGAAAGTTGCTGGATGAGGGTCGTGCAGGCGATAACGTTGGGTTACTTCTTCGCGGTACAAAGAAAGAAGAAGTGGAGCGAGGAATGGTTTGTGCCAAGCCGGGTTCTATTACTCCTCACACCAAGGTTAAGGCTGAAATTTATATCTTAAACAAAGATGAGGGGGGTCGTCACACTCCTTTCTTTAATGGATACCGTCCTCAATTTTATTTCCGTACCACGGACGTCACTGGTGTAGTGAAGCTTCCTCAAGGCGTAGAAATGGTAATGCCTGGAGATAACTTGGCGGTTGAAGTGGAATTGATCACACCTATCGCGATGGAAAAGGAATTGCGATTTGCGATCCGCGAGGGTGGTCGAACGGTGGGTGCGGGCGTTATTACAGAAATTATTGCGTAGTTTTTGCAGAGAGTCGGCTTTCTGGTGCCAGTTTTAGAATTTGCTTCTGACAACTGACAACTGACAGCTGACAACTGTTGTTCAATTATGGTTCAAGAATATCAAGGTCAAAAAATTCGTATTCGCTTAAAGGCGTTTGATCACCGTCTGCTAGATCAATCTGCCGGAGAGATTTTTGAAACGGCAAAAAGAACAGGAGCACGCATTGCGGGTCCTATCCCCCTGCCGACGAAAATTGAGCGCTATACGGTCTTGCGTTCTCCCCACGGAGATAAGAAATCACGAGAGCAGTTTGAGATCAGAACACACAAGAGACTTTTGGATATTCTGGATCCTACCCAGCAGACAGTAGATGCCCTGATGAGGCTCGATTTGTCCGCAGGTGTTGAGGTTGAAATTAAAATGGTTTGATATAAATTCCCCCTCTTAAGCTAAGAGGGGTCAGGGGGCGTTATGGCAATTGGATGCAAATTGATCATAACTCCTCCCATCCTCCTCTTAGCTTAAGAGGAGGAGTGAATGAAGGAATTGATTGTATGGCTGGAATTCTGGCAAAAAAAATTGGTTGTACCCAAATTTTCACCAAAGACGGTCGTTCTATCCCTGTCACCGTTTTACAAGCGGGGCCCTGCGTGGTGATTCAAAAGAAAACTCAGCAAAAAGAAGGGTACAGCGCCGTTCAATTGGGTTTTGACGAGGTGGAGTTTAGAAAGCTAAATAAGGCCTTAAAGGGGCATTTTCAAAAGAAAGAGCAAAAGGCCTATCGTCTGCTCAAGGAATTCCGTGTTGAAAAGGAAGATTCTTTCAATGTGGGGGATGTGATTTCCTCAAGGCGATTCAAGACGGGTGATTTTTTGGATGTGACCGGTGTTTCTAAAGGTAAGGGTTTTCAGGGGGTCATCAAAAGACACCATAAGGCGGGTGGACCTAAGACACACGGCTCTGGTTTTCACCGTACCACGGGTTCCATTGGTCAGCGTACTTATCCTGGAAAAGTCTTCAAGAACATGAAACTTCCTGGGCATATGGGTGATAGACAGGTCACAATTAAAAACCTTGAGCTTATGGAAATTCGGCCTGAAGAAAATTTGTTATTTGTTCAGGGGTCGGTGCCGGGGGCGAATGAAGGATACGTCGTTATTCGTAATCAATGTAAAGATTTTGAACAAAGGAAGGAAGATGCGCAGGTTTAACGGCGCTCTTAGTGAACATGGCTATCGATGTATTGAATCAAGAAGGGAAGAAGCTTTCCCAGTTGGAGTTGCCTCAGCCTTTTCAAGGTAAAGTAAATAAGGCGCTTATTTGGGAATATGTGAAGATGCAGATGGCGACTCGCCGCTCGGGGACTGCTTCCACAAAAACACGATCGAATGTAAGAGGTTCTACTCGGAAAATTTATCGTCAAAAAGGGACAGGGAATGCCCGACATGGGGATATAAAAGCTCCTATTTTCGCAGGTGGAGGTCAGGCTTTTGGCCCTCTTCCTCGTGACTATTCTTATCGTATGCCTTCTTCTTCACGCCGACAGGCCTTGAAATCCGCCCTTGCTCTCAAAACGAAAGAGGGGCTTGTGAAGGTGGTAGATCAATTTTCTTTCGGAGAAATCAAAACCAAAAAGGCCTTGGAGTACTTTAAAAATTTGGGGCTAAACCAGGCCTTGCTTGTGGTGAATGAAAAAAATGAAAAGCTAGAGAAATCGGTTCGTAATTTAGCTCATTTTAAGGTGTTGAGGGCTGAAGGTTTGAATGTTTACGATATATTGCGCTACAACTATTTGGTTATTACCCAGGATGCTTTAAGCAAGATTGAAGGGAGATTAGTCTAATGAACCTCAGTCAAATTATTAAGCGTCCGCTTGTTACAGAGAAGAGTTCGGCTCAAAAAGAATTGATGAATCGCTATTCTTTTGAGGTCGATCCAAAGTCGAATAAATATCAGATTTGCGAAGCGTTGGAGTCTTTGTTTAAAGTGGATGTTCTTGATATTCACACGCTCAATGTTCGGGGTAAAACAAGGCGAGTCGGAAGAAATTTTGGTAGAAGGTCTAATTGGAAAAAGGCGATCGTTACTCTAAAACAGGGTCAGAAAATTGAATTTTTTGAAGGTGTATCCTAATGGCTATTAAAGAATATAATCCAGTAACTCCTGGTAGACGAGGGATGAGTGGGGCAGATTATTCGGGCTTAAGCAAGGTGAAGGCCTCTAAGGCTTTACTCGAAAGCCTCTCTAAAACCGGTGGCCGAAATAATATGGGTCATATCACCACTCGTCATATTGGTGGTGGGCATAAAAGAAAATATCGCTTGATTGATTTTAAGCGGGAGAAGATCGACATTCCGGCAAAGGTAGCGAGTTTGCAGTATGATCCAAATCGAAGTGCTCATATTGCTTTATTGAATTATTCAGATGGTGAGAAGAGTTATGTTTTAGCCGTCAATAATATTAGAGTGGGTTCTCAAATTGTGTCTTCCGAAAAAGCGGATATTCTGCCGGGCAATTCTCTTAAGATCAAAAACATCCCTGTAGGGACGAATATCTGTAATATCGAACTTAAAGTGGGTAAAGGCGGCCAAATGGCCCGTAGTGCGGGGACTTATGCACAGTTGATGGCTAAAGAGGGTGCTTATGCGATGGTGAAGCTTCCTTCGGGACAGGTGAGGAAGGTTCTTTTAGAATGCAGGGCGACTATTGGTGAAATCGGTAATGCGGAGCATGAAAATATAGCGGCGGGCAAGGCCGGTCGTACACGTTGGAAAGGTGTGCGTCCTACTGTAAGAGGTGTGGCGATGAACCCCGTGGATCATCCTCATGGTGGGGGTGAAGGTAAAAGTAAGGGAGGGAATCACCCTCAGAGTCCCTGGGGGCAACCTTCTAAGGGATTTAAAACTCGTAATAACAAACGAACTGACAAATTTATTGTGAAAGACCGTTGGGCAAAATTATAAGCAGGTTTAACTATGGCACGTTCATTAAAAAAAGGTCCTTTTGTAGATGATAGTTTAGCGAAGAAGGTCAATCGAATGGTGGAGGCGAATACCAAGAAGGTGGTAAAAACCTGGTCCAGACGTTCTACCATTGTTCCAGAATTTGTTGGTTTTACCTTTGCTGTGAGCAATGGGAAAAAATTTATTCCGGTTTTTGTAACTGAGAATATGGTGGGGCACAAGTTTGGTGAATTTTCCCCGACACGGACCTTTGTTCAGCATTCAGGAGATCGAAAAGTGAAGGCTGAAGGGGCAAAATAATTTTGGGTTTTCATTATGGCAAATCAAATTAAAGCAAAAATAAGTCATCTGAGGGTATCTCCACGGAAGGTTCGTTTGGTTTGCGATTTAGTTCGTGGAAAAAAAGTTCAGGAAGCAATAGACCTTTTGCGTTTTACCAAACGAGGCTGTTCCAGGGACTTGATGAAATTGATACAGTCTGCTCTCTCTAATGCAAACCACAAGGGAGGCGTGGATGTAGATAAATTGCACGTCAACACTCTTTATGTGGATCAGGGCCCTACTTTAAAAAGGTCACTTCCCCGGGCAAGAGGGTCAGCATCACCAATTCTTAAACGTACTAGTCATATTACTGTCGTTTTAGCGGAGAAATAAAAATGGGACAGAAAGTTCATCCTTACGGATTTCGTGTCGGTATAAGCAAGCCTTGGTTGTCCAAATGGTATAGCCAAAAAAACTACGCGGACCTGGTTCACGAAGATATTAAGTTTAGGAAGATTATTAAGGAAAAGCTTTACACTACTGGTGTTGCGAAGATTGAGATTGAAAGGGCCGCAAGCAAGGTAAAAATTATTATTCATACGGCCAGACCTGGTCTCGTTATCGGGAAAAAAGGGGCTGGAATTGATGCGCTCCGTGCTGATTTGCAAAAATTGACCAAGAATGAAGTTTTTTTGGACATCCAGGAAGTTCGCAAAGTGGAGCTGGATGCTCAATTGGTGTCTGAAAATGTCTCATTACAATTGGAACGACGTGTTGCTTTTCGACGCGCTATGAAAAGAGTGGTCCAATCTGCACTAAAGATGGGTGCGGCTGGTATTAAAGTTCAGGTGGGGGGACGCTTGGGTGGCTCTGAAATTGCTCGCGTAGAATGGTATCGAGAGGGGCGTGTGCCCCTGCATACCTTAAGGGCAGACATCGATTTCGGTTTTGCTGAAGCTCATACCACTTACGGGATTATCGGCGTAAAGGTTTGGATTTTTAAAGGTGAAATTTTTAGTAAAGATAAGGTTGCCGCTTAGGGAGATTTGAATATGTTAATGCCCGCTCGTGTTAAATATAGAAAGCAACAAAAGGGGAAGATGAGAGGTAAGGCTTATCGCGGTTGTAATTTAAGCTTTGGTGACTTTGCTTTACAATCTGTGGAATGTGGAAGGATTACCAGTCGTCAGATTGAAGCTGCCCGTATTGCAATTGCTCGTTTTGTTAAAAGGGGTGGAAAGATTTGGATTCGGATTTTCCCCGACAAACCTGTTACCAAGAAACCTGCAGAAACCCGCATGGGTAAGGGAAAAGGGAATCCTGAAGAGTGGGTGGCCGTCATAAAGCCTGGAAGAATCCTTTATGAGATGGAAGGGGTGACGACTGAGATGGCTAAAGAGGCCCTGACGCTTGCAGCTCATAAATTACCCTTAAAAACCAAATTTGTGGCAAGGGAGAACTACCGTGACGCCTGATGAATTGAGAAATAAATCTGAAAGTGATCTTAAAATATGGGTGGGAGAATCGAAAGAAGAGCTTTTTAAGTTGAAGCTCCAGCATTCGACGGGGCAATTGGAAAAAACCCACCGTTTATCGGAGCTTAAAAAAAATGTTGCGAGAGCAATGACCGTTTTGCGCTCTAAACAATAATGAAGGTGTGGGTAATGGAAAAGAAGAAAGAAAACAAGAAAATCAGAGTGGGTGTAGTGGTTTCAGACAAAATGGATAAGACTCGTGTGGTAGCAGTCGATCGAGTTGTGTTACATCCCGTTTTTAAGAAATACTACAAGAGAACCAAAAATTACAAAATTCACGATCCGCAAAATACTTCTAAAACTGGGGATCAGGTTGAGATTATTGAGAGTCGTCCTTTGTCGAAAACAAAGCGATGGAGATTGAAGGGTGTTCTTAGAAAGGCAGCGGCATAATTATGATCCAGATGTTATCTGTCTTAAATTCAGCAGACAATACCGGTGCAAAGAAATTGATGTGCATCAAGGTTCTGGGTGGTTCGCGTCGTCGATACGCCAGCGTGGGTGATATCATCGTGGTTTCTGTAAAAGAGGCCTTGCCCGAAGGTAAGGTGAAAAAAGGGGATGTGAAAAAAGGTGTGATCGTTCGCACAAAAAAAGAAATTAGGCGCACAGATGGTTCTTATATTTCCTTCGATGAAAATTCCATTGTCTTGGTAGACGCAAACGGAGAGCCATTGGGGACTCGTATTTTTGGTCCCGTGGCACGAGAGCTGAGAGCTAGGAAATTTATGAAGATTATCTCACTTGCTCCGGAGGTCTTATAAAATGCTGGCTGAAAAAACCAATATCCGAAGAAATGACCAGGTTTCCGTTTTGACTGGAAAAGAAAAGGGTAAAACCGGTAAGGTTTTAAAGGTTCTTGTGAGTCAGCAACGGGCGGTAGTGGAAAAATTGAATGTGGTTAAAGTTCATAAAAAACCCAATGCAGCAAATCGCCAGGGGGGGATTGTCCAAAAGGAATTGGGTATTCATTTAACCAATCTACTTTTGGTTTGCCCCAAGTGTAATAGAGGTGTGCGTGTGGGGAGTAAAATTGTGGATGGTAAAAAACAAAGAGTTTGTAAAAAGTGCAGTGGGGTTATTCCCTCAATTAATTAGTTTGGATCTCATTATGTCTACAAGTGTTTTTGAAGAATATTATAAAAAGCAGGTAGTGCCACAGTTGATGAAGGATTTGGGATACAAGAATGTCATGCAGATCCCAAAGCTACTGAAGATTGTAGTGAACACCTCGATTTCCGAAGCGACACAAAATGCAAAGGTTTTAGATTCTGCTGCCGCGGAAATTGCCCAAATAACGGGACAGAAACCCGTTATTACCCGTGCCAAGAAATCAATCGCCGCCTTTAAATTGCGTGAGGGGCAAGCCATAGGGGCTTGTGTCACTTTGAGAAAAAAGAAGATGTTTGAGTTTTTTAATCGTCTCGTCAATGTGGCACTTCCTCGTGTGCGCGATTTCAAGGGCGTGTCTGCAAAGTCTTTTGATGGACGCGGAAATTATACGATGGGCATTACCGAGCAAATCATATTTGCGGAAATTAACTATGATCGAGTTGAAAAAATTCGAGGCTTGAATATTACCTTTTGTACGAATGCAAAAACGGATGATGAGGCCCGTGCTTTGCTCAGGGCTTTAGGAATGCCTTTTCGTAATTAGAACTTTCTGATTGGGCGATCTGCTTCGTTTTGCATCTCATCCCAATCAGAAAGTTCCTGAAAAAGAAAGTAAGAGTTATGGCTAAGACGTCTTTAATGGTGAAAGCAAAACGTAGTCCCAAGTTTTCTGTTCGGGGATATAATCGTTGTCCGCTGTGTGGAAGGCCTCGCGCTTTTCTTAGAAAGTTCAAAATGTGTCGTTTGTGTTTCAGGTTGCTGGCTAGACGAGGAGAAATCCCTGGAGTGATGAAAGCCAGCTGGTAATAAGGGAGTTTATTTTATGATGACAGATCCAGTAGCGGATATGCTAACCCGAATTCGAAATGCGGTAGGTTCAAAACATGAGCGGGTTGAATTGCCTCATTCACTCTTTAAATTGGGTGTTCTGAAAGTTCTAGAAGAAGAGGGGTATGTGAGGTCCGTGAGTGTTATTTCAGAGGCGAATAAATCTCGTATTGTCGTGACGTTGAAATATGGGTCTCAAAAAGAACCGATGATATCTTTTCTGAAGAGGGTGTCTAAGCCTGGGAGAAGAGTTTATGCCCATTGCGATGCTTTAAAGCCGGTTTTGGGAGGCTTAGGCCTCTCCATTATTTCTACCTCAAAGGGTGTAATGAGCGATAAAAAAGCGAAGGAATCTAAATTAGGTGGCGAAATTGTTTGCACAATTTGGTGATTATTATGTCAAGAATCGGAAAACAACCTATAGTTCTACCCGCGAAAGTTAAGGTGCAGGTCAACCAAGGAGATGTTTGGGTTGAAGGGCCTTTGGGAAAGTTATCTTTGCATTTGCCCACGGAAGTTCAATTGGACATTTCTGAAAAAGAAATTTTGGTGAAGCGTGCCAATGATGGCCGTGTAGCGCGAGCCAATCATGGCCTAACACGGGCTATTATTCAGGGCTTGGTGAAAGGGGTCTCCGAGGGTTTTAAAAAAGAACTGGATATCAGTGGGGTGGGTTACAGGGCTGAAATTAAAGGTTCGGATCTTTCTTTAACCTTAGGTTTTTCCCATATTGTTAATTATCCAATTCCTCAGGGGATTAAAATTATTGTTGAAAAGCAAACCCACATTACTATCACAGGGGCCGATAAAAGATTAGTGGGACAGGTTGCTTCAGAAGTAAGAGGGGTAAAGCCCCCCGAACCTTACAAGGGCAAGGGAGTTCGTTACTCGGATGAAACTGTAAGACGTAAGGCCGGTAAATCTGCAGCGGGTGGTTCAAAAGGGAAATAGCATATGTCACTTCAAAAGCTTAAATCACGATTAAAGAGAAAACAGCGTATTCGAAAGAAGGTGTTGGGCTCCACCGAAAGGCCTCGGCTTTCGGTGTTCCGCAGTCTGAACCATATCTATGCGCAAATTATTGATGATGCCAAGCAACAAACCTTGGTGTCCTTCTCTTCCGCTTCCAAGGCTTTTGGAACTAGTGGGGGAAATGTAAGTGCTGCAAAAAAAGTGGGAGAGTTCCTGGCGAACTTGGCTTTGGAAAAAGGAATTAAAAAAGTTGTGTTTGATCGTAACGGATACATTTACCATGGCCGCGTTAAAGCCTTGGCTGACGCAGCACGAGAAAAAGGACTCGAATTCTAATTGTCATGAAAGAAAAAAACAACTTCTCAGAATTGGAACTTACGGAACGTGTGGTTAACATTAGCCGTACCGCAAAAGTAGTAAAGGGTGGACGGCGATTTAGTTTCAGTGCCTTGGTAGTGGTAGGTGATGCGAATGGCCATGTGGGGGCTGGCTTGGGAAAAGCAAAAGAAGTTCCCGAAGCCATTCGTAAGGCGGGAGAGCAGGCGCGTAAAAACGTAATTAAGGTCCCTTTAAAAGAGGCGACGTTGCCCCATGAAATCATAGGTCGTTTTGGTTCAGCACGAGTGCTTTTAAAGCCCGCATCGGCTGGTACCGGGGTGATTGCCGGGGGGGCTGTTCGTGCAGTGTTAGAAGCGGTGGGCGTTCACGATATCCTGACCAAGTGTATTGGTACAAACAATCCGCACAACGTGGTCAAAGCAACCTTTGATGGTCTTGTCCGAATGAAAATTCCTGAAAAGTATTTAGCATTAAAGAAGGCGGTTTAACATGTCTGGTTTAATTCGTATTACCCTCGAAAAAGGAGTGATTGCCACTCCTGAAAACCACAAGAGAACCGTAAAGGCCTTGGGCCTGGGGCATCGGCATCAATCCCGTATTTTGAAAGATACACCTGCTGTACGGGGGATGATTCAAAATGTAATTTATCTTTTAAAAGTAGAACCTGTGACTTCGTTAGAGGAAAAAGAGCCTGTCACGGCGTTTCATTCAAATCCCGAATATGTTTTGGGTGAAGTAAAAGCGAAAACAAAAAAGAAAAAAACAGCCAAGGTGAAGAAATGAACTGGTTATCTTGTTTAGAAAGTCCTCCGGGCGCGAATAAAAAGAAAAAAAGACTAGGAAGAGGAGATTCCAGCGGTCATGGGGGGACTTCGACCAAAGGCCATAAAGGGCAGCATGCAAGGTCGGGTGGATTTCATAAAGCAGGCTTCGAAGGGGGGCAAATGCCCTTGTCGAGGCGTGTTCCCAAGCGAGGCTTTCATAATCCTTTTCGAGTGGAATTTAATATAGTTAATGTGGGGGAGTTGGCCCAGTTTTCTTCTGGGGCTGTAGTCGATCTAGATGCTTTATTGAAAAAAGGTCTAGTGCGGAAGAAACAATTGCCTCTTAAAATTTTGGGCGAAGGGGAACTCCCGCATTCTCTAGTAGTTAAGGCCCACCAGTTTTCAAAAAGCGCCGCTGAGAAGATTCAAAAAAGTGGCGGAACCGTAGAACTTCTCCAGGTAAAAGGCCAATAATCTGTGTCGACCAGTCTTGGAAATATTACAAAAATCCCGGAGTTAAAGAAGCGTATTCTGTTTACGTTGATGATGTTGGCTGTCTATCGTTT
Source organism: Deltaproteobacteria bacterium (assembly GCA_015233135.1). Lineage (NCBI taxonomy): Bacteria > Pseudomonadati > Myxococcota > Myxococcia > Deltaproteobacteria bacterium. The sequence continues at coordinate 45,468 of JADFYH010000009.1, read as the reverse complement.
GGGCTGCTTTATACCTACCCCAGGGATAGATCCAGTGGCATTAAAAAAGTTTTTGTCTCAAGGGACGATCTTTGAAATTATCAATTTATTTTCAGGGGGTGCTTTCGAAAAATTTTCGGTTTTTGCACTTTCCATTATGCCCTACATCAGTGCCTCCATTATTATGCAGCTTTTGACTGTCGTGATTCCCAGTCTTGAAAAGTTGCAAAAAGAGGGCGAGCAAGGGCGTAAAAAAATTACCCAGTACACACGCTATGGCACTGTGGTCTTGGCCTTGGTTCAAGGTTTTGGCTTTAGTTATGGACTGGAACGGCAAGGGGTTTTGTTGCCGGGCGAGGGAGGCATCCTTTTCTGTTTTACAAGCATGTTCACCTTGGCAGCGGGGACGAGTTTTGTGATGTGGTTGGGAGAGCAAATTACGGAACGCGGTATAGGCAATGGAATTTCTTTGGTTATTTTTTCTGGAATTGTTGCACGAATCCCCTCTGCATTCCGAGATGCTTTAAAAACTCAAACTGGATTTACTTGTTTGCTGCTTCTTGGTTTTATTGCTGTGGTCATTGCACTCATTGCTTTTTGTGAACGCGGTCAAAGAAGGATTCCTATTAGTTTTGCCAAGCGAGTAGTAGGTAGAAAAATGTTTGGAGGACAGACCACGCATTTGCCTCTAAAAATAAATACGGCTGGAGTTATTCCGCCCATTTTTGCGTCTTCTCTTATTTTATTTCCTGCGACGATTGCGCAATTTTTTCATGTGGAGTTTTTTCAGAGGATTGCGACTTCTCTGACCAGTGGTTGGTTGCATACTTTTCTTTATGTGTTTTTGATTATCTTCTTCGCTTTTTTTTATACAGCTGTGGCCTTTAACCCCGTAGATGTGGCAGACAATGTGCGTAAAAATGGGGGTTTTATTCCCGGTGTAAGGCCCGGAAAACCTACTTCGGATTTCATTGATAGAGTGTTAACTCGCATTACTTTAGGGGGTGCAGTTTATGTAGCAGCGATTTGTGTGTTACCCGAACTATTGATGAATCATTTTGGAATACCTCGTACCTTGGCTTCTGTTTTTGGAGGGACTTCCATTCTTATCATTGTAGGGGTGGCCATGGATACCGTAGCCCAAATGGAGTCTCATCTTCTGAGTCATCATTATGATGGATTTTTAGGTCAGAAGGCAGGAAAGTTTAAAGGGAGGAGAGGTTAAGTTGAATCTGATTTTTTTTGGGCCTCCGGGTGCTGGTAAGGGGACCCAGTCACAACAAGTTCAGCAGATTTACGGTATTCCTCAAATTTCTACGGGGGACATGCTGAGAGAGGCAAGAACAGCAAAGAGCCCTTTGGGGCTGGAAGCTGAAAAGTTCATGTCTGAAGGTAAACTGGTTCCAGATTCGGTGATAGTGAGTTTGATGGACGAACGTTTGAAGCAGAAGGATTGTAATAAGGGTTTTATTTTAGATGGTTTCCCAAGGACCTTGGAACAGGCATCCGCCTTGAAGGAAATGTTGAAAGCCCAGGGTAAAAAAATAGATTGTGTGGTTAATATTGAAGTGAATGAAGAAGAATTGGTGGCTCGTCTGACTGGAAGAAGGCAGTGTGAAAAGTGCAAGAAGGCCTATCACGTATTGTATAGCCCTCCAAAGCAAGAGGGAGTTTGTGATGTCTGTGCTTCAAAACTTTTTCAGCGTGATGATGATCAGGAGCGCACCATCCGACAGCGATTAAAAGTTTATGTAGACAAAACTCAGCCAGTAATTAATTTTTATAAACAGGAAAAAATACTGGAATCTATCAATGGGAGTGGTGAAGTGGCCTTGATCTTAAAAAAGATTGAAAAGATTTTAGAAAGCAGATCACAAGGCCATTCTTAGCTATGGTTGTTATTCGATCAGCGGCGGAGATTGAGAAGATTAAAAAGGCCTCCAAAGTAGTGGCCCAGGTTCTTTTAAAAATAAAGGAGTATGTTCGGCCCGGTGTCTCTACCTTAGAACTTGATCAGGTGGCTGAGCGGTGTATCCGTGAAGCAGGCGCGAGTCCAGCCTTCAAGGGCTACATGGGTTATCAGGCTACTTTGTGCACTTCCATAAATCATGAGGTTGTGCATGGAATTCCTTCTTCCAAACGTATTTTGAAGGAGGGAGATGTGATTGGAGTGGATTGCGGAGCTATGATCGAGGGTTATTATGGAGATGCCGCTTATACTTATGCAGTAGGAGAGGTATCCGAAAGAGCTGCCAGAATTTTGAAAGTTGGGCAGGAAAGCCTTTTTAAGGGCATTGAGCAAATGCTTCCTAAAAAAAGGTTGTTTGATATTGGAGCCTCTATACAGACTTATGTGGAAGCTCATGGTTATTCGGTTGTTCGAGATTATGTGGGGCATGGCATAGGGACAAAGTTGCATGAGGAACCTCAGGTGCCCAATTATGGCGAGGCAGGAACTGGGTTTCGTTTGAAGGCGGGGATGGTATTTGCCATCGAGCCCATGATCAATGAAGGGACGCATGAGGTTAAAACTTTAGAGGATGGTTGGACGGTCATTACAAAAGACAAAGGTTTATCGGTGCATTTTGAACATACCGTTGTCGTTACCGAAAATGGCCCCGAGATTTTAAGTATGTTTTAGTTTCAAACCTGGGGTTTGAAACGAAAGGAATTTAACAACAGTGTCAAAAGAAGATTGTATTGAAGTTGAAGGAGTGGTAACAGAGCCGCTCCCAAATGCCATGTTTAGGGTGCAACTCGAAAATGGCCACAAGATATTGGCTCATATATCGGGGAAGATGCGGATGCATTTCATCAAGATTCTTCCTGGTGATCGAGTGAAAGTAGAGCTGTCTCCCTATGATCTAACGCGGGGAAGAATTATTTATCGTGCTAAATAAATTTGAACCTAGATTTAAAAGAGACCCACTATGAAAGTCAGAAGCTCTGTCAAAAAAATATGTCCTAAATGTAAGGTGATTCGACGGTCAGGTACCGTTCGGGTTATTTGTGAAAATCCAAGACACAAACAGAAACAAGGGTAATGTGTAGGATACGACCTACACATCGATAATTTATGCCACGTATAGCCGGTGTTGATATTCCTTCGAAGAAAAGAATGGAGATTGCTTTAACCTATATTTTTGGGGTAGGGCGGTCCCGTTGTAAAGAAATCTTAGAAGCAACAGGTATTGATCCAAACCTTCGTGCAGAGAAATTGACGGATGCCGATATCGCGAAGATTCGCGAATATATGGATTCCAATTTTAAAGTGGAAGGGGATTTGCGCCGTGAAGTCGGGTTGAGTATTAAACGGCTTCAAGATTTGGGCGCCTATCGTGGAACGAGGCACCGTAAGGGTCTTCCTGTAAGAGGTCAAAGGACGAAGACCAACTCAAGGACCCGAAAAGGTCCCCGCAAGACGGTAGCAGGTCGAAAGAAGGCTCCAAGCGGTAAATAATTCACTCGTTATTTTTTAGGGAAAAACTATGGGTTCTACAAAATCTACTGAAGTCAGTGCTGCCCCGGAAGAAAAAAAGGAAGCCGCAGCCAAAGCTCCAAAAAGAAAGAAAAATAAAAAACAATTGTCGGTTGGTCTTGTTCATATTCAAGCCAGTTTTAATAATACCATTATTACGGTGACGGATGTTTCGGGCAATGTTGTGTCTTGGTCCTCTGCGGGTTCAAAAGGTTTCAAGGGCTCTAGAAAGAGCACTCCTTTTGCGGCCCAGATTGCTTCTGAAGATGCAGTGAAAAAGGCTATGGAACATGGTCTAAGGACGGTGACCGTTTATGTCAATGGCCCAGGTGGTGGCAGAGAATCTGCGTTAAGGGCAGTGGCTCAGGCAGGTTTAAAGGTAACAATGATTCGGGATGTAACCCCTATTCCTCACAATGGTTGCAGACCCCCTAAGAGGAGAAGAGTGTAATGGCTAGGTATACAGATTCAGTTTGTAAGCTTTGTCGTCGGGAAGGCATGAAGTTGTTTTTGAAAGGCGATCGTTGTTATACTGAAAAGTGTGCGATAGATCGTCGTGCTTATCCGCCCGGACAGCATGGGCAAGGGCGTACCAAGAAGTCCGAGTATGGGACTCAGCTTCGTGAAAAGCAAAAGGTGAAAAGAATTTATGGTATACTCGAGCGTCCTTTCCGACTTGCCTTTCAAAGAGCTGATCGCAAAAAAGGTGTGACGGGTGAGAATTTGTTACTCGATTTGGAATCGCGTCTGGATAACATGGTGTACCGATTTGGTTTTGCAAACTCGAGAGCGGAGGCCAGGCATCTGGTGAGGCATGGGCATTTTACGGTAAACACCAAAAAAGTGAATATTCCTTCTTACATCTGTCGTCCTAGCGATTTGGTGGAAGTGAAAGAAAATAGCCGTAAGGTGGCTCGTATCGTTCAGGCCATCGAATCGGTTGACCGTAGAGGAATTCCTTCCTGGTTGGAATTGGATAAGCAAAATTTTAAGGGTGTTGTAAAAACGCTTCCACAGCGTTCTGATCTTACTTTGCCTATTCAAGAGCAGCTCATCGTTGAATTATATTCTAAATAAGATTTCAAGAGATCAAATGGAGGTCGTAAGATGGATACTCTAGTGGCTAAAAATTGGAGAGGTTTGATTAAGCCTAAAAAGCTGGATGTCGAAAGAGATGGCGAGGGAAATAACTTCGGTAAGTTTGTTGTTAAACCTTTAGAGAGGGGTTTTGGTCTTACGCTGGGGAATGCCCTAAGAAGGGTATTGTTGTCTTCCATTCAAGGTGCCGCAGTCACAAATATTAAAATTGAGGGTGTGCAGCATGAGTTTTCGTCCGTTCCTGGAGTTACAGAGGATGTCACGGATATTATTTTAAACCTCAAGCAGCTCCGCTTAAGGTTGAGTGGTGTCGAACGTGAAGTAGTGCGCATTGATGCGGTGGGCCCTAAAGAAGTGAAGGCCTCCGATATCGTTGCTTCGGCTAATATTGAAGTGCTGAATCCGGATTTACATATTGCTACTTTATCCGCCGATGCAAAGCTCAATATGGAATTAGTGGTGCGTTTGGGAAAAGGATATTCCCCTGCAGATCGTAACAAAAGCGAAAAAGATCCTATCGGAATGATTCCCATCGATGCAATTTTTACTCCTATTACCAAGGTGAATTATACGATAGCCAATGCACGCGTAGGGCAAGATACTGACTACGATAGGCTCACTTTGGAAGTGTGGACTGATGGTTCGGTTACCCCGGAAGACTCTGTTTCTTATTCGGCGAAGATCTTAAAAGATCAACTCAGTATGTTTGTGAACTTCGAAGAAGAAGATGAGCCCGTGGAAGAAATTATTTCGGATGGCCCCCGTATCAACGAAAATCTGAACAAGCGGGTAGAGGAGTTGGAACTTTCCGTGAGGTCTGCCAATTGTCTTCAAAATGCCAATATCAGACACATTGGAGAGTTGGTTCAAAAGACTGAATCCGAAATGTTGAAAACTAAAAATTTTGGTCGTAAGTCGCTCAATGAGATTAAGGAAATTTTGTCAGAAATGAATCTTTCTTTGGGTATGAAGCTCGATTCATGGGTTTACCCTGCGGAAGATGAAACCAAAAAGGAAGAGCTGTAAGCCATGAGACATCGCGTAGCAAAAAAAAGATTTTCGCGTTCCACTTCGCACCGAATTGCCATGATGAGAAATATGGTCACCTCACTGATTGAGCATGAGAGGATTGAAACCACTGTTATCAAGGCGAAGGAATTGCGTAAGCTCGCCGAAAAGATGATTAGTCTGGGGAAAGAGGGCAGTCTCAATGCCAGACGTCGTGCGGTCGCTATTGTTCGCACTAAAGCAGCGGTAGCCAAGCTTTTCTCAGATCTTGCGGAAAGGTTTAAAGACCGTAAAGGCGGCTATACTCGGGTGCTTAAATTGGGCTTTCGCTTGGGCGATGCGGCTCCCATGGCACTCATTGAATATGTAGATTACGACCCTTCCGAAAAAATAAATGCCGAGCTGAACAAGTCAGCAGATAAAGAGGCCGAGAAGAAAAAGCCCGCTGCTAAAAAAAAGGTGGTGGCTGCTGAGGAGACAAAAGAAAAAAAAGTAAAAAAGGTTGCGAAGCCCAAGAAGGAAGCGGCGGAGAAAAAGGTGAAAAAAGTAACGAAAAAAACTAGCGAGAAGAAAATAAAAAAAGAAGAAAAGTAGTAGTTTGAGTATGATTTTAAGTTTTTAAAAAGAAGGCGTCTCCTTTTGGGGGGGATGCCTTTTTTTACGTTGTCAGAAAATATGAAAGTTAGAATATTTTTACAGATACTTCTGCTAAGTGTGTTAGGCGCTGGACTCTGGTGGCTATTTCAGCAGGGGCCCCAGGGGAGTTCTTCTGCTATTCAAGAGGGGAAAACGGCTCCGGATTTCGACTTAAAAGATCATGAGGGGCATGCCGTACAGCTGTCCCAATTTAGACCAAAAGTAGTTCTCTTGAATTTTTGGGCAACGACTTGCCCTCCTTGTGTGAGTGAAATGGCTAGTTTGGAAAAACTTTATCAAAGTTTTCCTCGAGATGAGTTTGAAATATTAGGTGTGAGCATGGATGAAGAGGGATGGACGCCCATTGAGGAATTCAAAAAATTGCATCTGGTCTCTTTTAAGATCGTCCTGGACGCAGAATTCAAAGTTGCCGATTTATACAGCGTTGATCACATTCCACAAACTTATTTGATTGACCAAAAAGGGACAGTTGTTGAAGAAACCCTTGGAGCCCAAGACTGGTCTGAAGCGGCAGTAATCCAGAAAATTAAAAATCTGATTCAGAAAAGGTAAGAAGCCCTACAATGAAATTTTTATTGGTTCTGTACTCTGAATCACTGAAAGTTGCCCTGCTATTTTTTGCGCTATTTCCTTAAATCTAATGGATTGAGTATAGTGGGTTGATTTCATCGTAATCGGTTCACCGCTGTCTGATCCTTCGCGGGTAGGGATATCCAGAGGGAGTTCTCCCAAAAAATTAACCTTCATTTCTTCGGCCTTCTTTTTTCCGCCGCCTTTTGAAAAAATTTCGCTGTGATGATGACAGTTGGGACATTCGAAGAAACTCATGTTTTCAATGACGCCCAATACAGGGACATGCACTTGTTGAAACATCGCGATGCCTCTCACCACATCGGCTAAGGCCACATCCTGCGGCGTAGTCACAATGACTGCCCCGGAAATGGGAATGAGTTGAGAAAGCGAAAGTTGGGCATCTCCGGTTCCCGGAGGCAAATCCAAAACCAGATAATCGAGTTCACCCCAAAGCACATCATCCAAAAACTGTTGCAGCATTTTATGGATCATGGGCCCACGCCACATCACGGCATCGTTTTCGCGCATCATAAAACCAATCGACATAATCTTGAGGCCATATTTTTCCAGAGGGATAATCTTTTGTTTTTCCTGATCCACCGCAGGCTTTTTATCTTTTAATCCAAAAAGGGTAGGGATGCTGGGGCCATAAATATCGGTATCGAGCACGCCCACCCTTGCACCACTCAGAGAAAGGGCAATGGCAAGATTGACCGCCACCGTTGATTTTCCCACGCCACCTTTTCCGCTGGCCACGGCGATGATATTCTTTACTCCCGCCAATCTTTCGGAAGAACTCAGCGTCGCGGATTTCTTCACCTGCGCATCCATGAGTATTTCCACTTCGGATACTCCAGGGACTGCCAGTACGGCTTGACGAATATCGTCTTCAATTTTCTTTTTCAAAGGGCAGGCAGGTGTCGTCAAAACAGCGCGCAGACTGACTTTACTGCCTGTGATTTTTATATCCTTAATCATGTCGAGCGTGACTAAGTCTTTGCCAATTTCAGGGTCTTTTACGTTTTTGAGGGCGTTGAGGATGAGTTCTGTATTCATGATGTGATTTGTTTCGTTTTTTTAGTGAGTTGATTTTGTACGTCTAAAAAGAGTCTGAGAACATTATTAACGACTTGAGAGCTTTTGAATTTTTTTGCAATATCAGGTTCTAGAATAACATAATTTTGGCTGCGTTTAATGAGATTGGCATACTTTCCTCGAACACCCTTAGAAAAATCATATTCAGGAAGCATTTCATCGTAGGCCAATTTTTTATTTTTTTTCATAATTTTTTTTCTCCTTCAAAGATGCAAATCTTGCATTAATAATACGAATTTTATCCCTCCTGTAGACATGACTTATAACTAATAATTTCCCTTTGCAAGATTCTCCAATTATTAAATATCGATCTTCTTCCTCTGAATGAGATTCGTCATGAACAACAAGAGAAAGTGGATCATCAAATACTGTTTCTGCTTCTTCTAAACTAATTCCATGTTTTTTTAAATTAAGGATATATTTTTCCCAATCCCATTCAAACTCTGCATCCATTTTATTTTCTCCCTACATCATATTCAATTCCAGTTTTGCGGCCTCCGACATTTTTTCAGGGGTCCAGGGAGGATCCCAAATCACTTCTACATTGACGTCTATTACTCCGGGGATTCCACGAAGTTTCATTTCTATTTCCGGAGGCAGGGTTTCAGCCACCGGACAAGAGGGAGAAGTGAGGGTCATTTTTACATACACTGTCGCGTCGTCTCTTACCCCATGTTCGTAGATGAGTCCCAGATCATAAATATTGACCGGAATTTCCGGGTCGTAACAGGTCTTCAAGGTGTCGAGGACATGTTCTTCGATTTTTTGAATTTGTTCTGAAGATATTTGCATAAATGCTTTAAGAGGGGAGATTTTAAGCTCCTTCTCTCATATCGGCTTCTTCAGTGGTCACGCATTCGCCTTTTCCTTCAAGGGCCGATTTCACGGCATGCCAGGCGAGAGAAGCACATTTCACGCGGGCCGGAAACTCCCACACCCCGGAAAAAACTGCAAGTTTCCCCAGATTTTCGGGGAGAGTTTCTGCCGAATTGCTCATCAGCATGGCATGGAAGGACTCAAAGAGTTTGAGGGCTTCTTCCTTGCTTTTTCCGATTAGTGCTTCAGTCATCATGGAGCTGGAGGCCTTGGAAATGGCGCAGCCCGATCCTTCAAAACTGATGTCGCAAATTTTGTTGTTTTTTATTTGCAGCAGTACCGTGATGTGGTCTCCACACAAAGGATTAAAGCCTTCCGCTTTTAAATTGGCGGGGATGGCCTTATTAAAATTACGAGGATGCTTGTTGTGATCTAAAATCACTTCCTGATAGAGATCTCGGAGTTCCATGGGTAGAGGGATAAGGTTTAAGGTATAAGGTTTATGGTATAAGGGAAAGACACACCCTTAAACCTTAAACCTTAAACCTTAAACCTTAAACCTGCCTCTTTAACTAAAAACTTTCCTAACTTTTTCCAAACCCTTCACCAGGATATCCACTTCTTTGCGCGTGTTGTAGAACGCAAAAGAGGCCCTGGCTGTGGCCGGCACTTTAAAGAAAGTCATCACGGGCATGGCGCAATGATGACCGGTGCGAATGGCAATTCCTTCGCTATCCAGCACGGTGCCTATATCGTGAGGGTGTATGTCCTCAAAAATAAAAGACAGGACGCTCGCTTTTTCTTTGGCCTGTCCTATGAATCTCAATTGGTCAATTTTTGAAACTTCCTGAATGGCATAAGATAAAAGCCCTGCCTCATGATTGGCAATCTGGTCCAAACCCAAATTCTCAAGATATTCCAAGGCAGGTTGCAGGGCAATTGCTCCGGCAATATTGGGGGTGCCTGCCTCAAATTTATAGGGAAGAACATTGTAAGTGGTTTTTTCAAAACTCACCGAGGCAATCATATCCCCTCCGCCTTGATAAGGAGGGATTTCTTCCAGCCATTTTTCTTTTCCGTAGAGCACCCCAATTCCAGTGGGGCCAAAGGTTTTATGACCCGAAAACGCGTAGAAATCGCAATCCAAGGCCTGAACATCCACTTTCAAATGCGCTGTAGACTGCGCACCGTCTATTAATACGGGGATGTTTTTTTCATGGGCCTTTTTAATCATTTTTTTGACGGGGTTTACAGTCCCCAAGGCATTGGAGATATAAAGCAGCGAAAGCAGCTTCACTTTGTGAGTGAGTAATTTTTCGAATTCCTCAAAAATAATTTCGCCCTGCAGGTTGATGGGGATTACTTTCAGCTTCGCGCCTTTTTCTTCACAAAGTATTTGCCAGGGGACGATGTTGGAATGATGCTCCAGGGCCGAGATGAGGATTTCATCCCCCTCACGGATAAATTTTTTTCCAAAACTCGAAGCGATTAAATTGATTCCTTCTGTGGTGCCTCGGGTGAAAATAATTTCATGAGGAAATTTTGCGTTTAAAAATTTCTGGATGAAACGCCGGGCTTTTTCATATTCCTCGGTGGCGCGTTCACTTAAAAAATGTACCCCGCGGTGGATGTTGGCATTTTCTTTTTCATAGTATTGAGTGAGGCGATCCAAAACCACTTGGGGTTTTTGAGTAGTCGCGGCATTGTCCAGATACACCAAGGGTTTGCCACGAATGATTTGGGAAAGAATAGGGAAGTCTTTTCGGATTTTTTGAATGTTAAGAGTCATGGTGGTACCTAAGTGCACTCGAGATCACCCTCTCCCCTCAAGGGAGAGGGGAGAGGACAGTCTTCGGGAAAAAATGCGTCAATATCCTGCAGCGAAATTCCTTGAAGAGTAAATCCTGCTTTATTTCTGAAAGCCAGTCGCTGGCAAAGGCAAGGGTGAGCAACGATTTAGCCTCCTGGGCATCCAGCCCGCGAGAGCGCAGATAAAAAAGCTGCTTTTCATCCAGCTTTCCGATGGTGGCTCCGTGGTTGCATTTCACATCATTATTATAAATTTCCAAAAGGGGTTTGGTGTTAACGCTCGCTTTGGGAGAAAGCAGCAGATTTTTATTGAGCTGCCTCGATTCTGTTTTCACTGCATGAGGCTGCACTAAAATGTGCCCCTGAAAGCTGGCCGAGGCCTCTTCTTCCAGAATGCCCTTGTAGAGCTCGTTGGAACGACAATGAGGAGTGGCATGATCGATCAAGGTGTAATTGTCCAAATGCTGAGTTTCCCCGCCAAGATAGAGCCCCAGCAGATTGCACTCGGCACCTTCTTCTTTGAGGCTGCTTTGCAGATGATTGTGGTTGAGGCCGGAACCTAAAAATAATCCATAAGAATAAAAGCGGGAGTTGCGTTTTTGCGACACGCGTACCGAAGAAAGATGAAAGGCCTTTTTGTCTTCTTCCTGGCTGCGATAATAATGAAGTTCGGCGTTGTCGCCCAATTTGATTTCGGTGCTGGCATTCATCAAATAGCATTCGTGATGGAGAGAAATGTAACGTTCCTGCACATGAGCGTACGCAGCACTTTCCAGCTCAATCACATTTTTAGGATAGAAGGCCTGCAAGTGCGAGGCATCCTGGATGCATAAGATTTCGAGCACTTCCTCTACCTGGGTATTTGCGGAGATTCGCAAGTACGCCCCATCCAAGAAGAAGGCGGTATTCAGATTATTCAAGGCATTTTCGGGCGTTGTAGCAAGGGCTTCAAGCTGTAGTCCATTTTTAAGAGCCTCGCTCAAGGGCTTGAACTCTACTCCTGCGGGTAAATGGAGTGAAGAATGTTCGCGCGAAAATTGCCCATTGATTAATGTGATTCTGCAACGCTTTTCCAAACTCGGAAGCTCGGCTTGATGCACAGACGATTTCGATTCAAAGGGAAGCTCCGCCATTTTTTGCAGAGAAGTGTAGCGCCAACTTTCCAGTTTAGTACTGGGGAGCCCCTGATTCAAAAAGGCCGCGTAGGCCTTTTGACGCAGCTCCGGATTCCAGAGTTGCATCAAACTTTGGGAATCTTTTTCGAGTTGTTGAAGGAATGTAGACATAAATAAAGCGCCCTCTCATCGCTAACTCGCAACCTTCTCTAACTTCTCCAACCACGCATAGCCTTCTTTTTCCAATTTCAGGGCGAGAGATCTGTCTCCTGAAAGCACAATCTTTCCACCTGACAGCACGTGGATGAAATCCGGAACGATGTAATCGAGTAATCGTTGGTAATGCGTGACCAGCAAAATGGCCCGTTTTGGGCTACGCAGGGCAGTCACTCCTTCTGCCACGATTTTCAAAGAATCAATATCCAGGCCGGAATCGGTTTCATCCAGAATTGCCAGTTTGGGTTCCAGCAAGGCCATTTGCAGAATTTCGTTCCGCTTTTTTTCACCCCCCGAAAAACCCTCATTCACATTTCGGGAGAGAAATTTTGGGTCCATCTGCAGTAGCTTCATTTTTTCTTTAATCAAGGCCAGAAAATCCAGGGCATCCACTTCTGCTTCGCCGCGGTGTTTGCGGATGGCATTAAGCGCTGCCTTTAAAAAATAGGAATTGGAGACACCAGGAATTTCAATGGGATATTGAAATCCTAAAAAAATTCCTTCGCGGGCGCGTTCTTCTGCAGGCAGATCCAAAAGATTTTTGCCTTCGTATAAAATTTTGCCCTGTGTGACGACATAGTTCTCTCGTCCCGCCAACACCTGAGCCAATGTGCTTTTTCCAGAGCCGTTCGGCCCCATGATGGCATGCACTTCACCGGCATTGATATTGAGGTTAATGCCATTCAGAATTTTTTTACCTTCCACTTCGACGTGGAGCTGATGAATAGTTAACATAACCTTAGCTTCCTCCTCTTAAGCTAAGAGGAGGTTAGGAGGAGTTATGTCAATAAGATCAAATTGAATCCAATTGTTCATAACGCCCCCTGGCCCCCTCTTATCTTAAGAGGGGGAATATAATGGTATTATCCCACTGAGCCTTCCAAACTCACTCCCAACAGCTTTTGCGCTTCTACCGCAAATTCCATGGGAAGTTCCTTGAAGACCTGTTTACAGAATCCGTTCACGATTAAATTGACGGCATCTTCGTTTGAGAGTCCGCGTTGACGACAATAAAAAAGCTGATCTTCACTGATCTTGCTGGTGCTGGCTTCGTGTTCGATTTGGGCACGGTTGTTTTTTATCTCCATGTACGGATAGGTATGCGCGCCGCATTCATCGCCCATCAGCAGTGAATCGCATTGCGAATAATTGCGCGCGCCTTCCGCGCTTTTCATGATTTTGACCAGCCCGCGATAAGAATTTTGTCCATGTCCTGCAGAGATGCCTTTGGAAACAATGGTGCTCTTCGTATTTTTACCGATGTGAATCATCTTGGTGCCGGTATCGGCCTGCTGATAATTGTTGGTAACGGCAACTGAATAAAATTCGCCAATCGAATGGTCTCCCTGCAGGATGCAGCTCGGATATTTCCAGGTGATGGCAGAGCCGGTTTCCACCTGGGTCCAGGAAATTTTTGCATGGGTCATGCATTTGCCGCGTTTGGTGACGAAATTGTAAATGCCACCTTTACCGTTCTTGTCACCGGGATACCAGTTTTGCACGGTAGAATATTTGATGGTCGCGTGGTCCAGCGCAATCAGTTCGACCACGGCGGCATGCAGCTGATTTTCATCTCGCATTGGAGCCGTGCAACCCTCCAGATAGCTGACGCTGCTGCCTTCGTCGGCAATAATTAAAGTGCGTTCAAACTGCCCGGTTTCGGAGGCGTTAATCCTGAAATAGGTAGAGAGCTCCATCGGACATTTGACGCCCTTGGGAATATAGACGAAGGATCCATCGCTAAAAACAGCGGTGTTCAAAGTGGCGTAAAAATTATCGGTGTAAGGAACGACTGTCCCCAGATATTTTTGAATCAGCTCGGGATGTTCTTGTACGGCCTCCGAAAAGGAACAAAAAATAATTCCCAGATCATTCAACTTGTTTTTGAAGCTGGTCCCCACCGAGACACTATCAAAGACGGCATCGACCGCAATGCCGCTTAGCCGCTCCTGTTCCTTGAGAGAGATCCCCAATTTATTGAAGGTCTCCAAAACTTCAGGATCCACTTCCTCCAAACTATTCAACTGCTTTTTAGGCTTGGGAGCCGAGTAGTAACAAATGTCCTGATAATCGATTTTTGGAAAATGCAGATGTGCCCAAGTGGGTTCCCGCATTTTTTGCCAATGTCTAAAGGCCTTGAGCCGCCATTCCAGCATAAAAGCCGGTTCATTTTTTTTGCTCGAAATGAGTCGGATGACTTCTTCGCTTAGGCCTTTGGGGATGCGATCTGCTGCAACCGAGGTCACAAAACCATATTTATATTCCTGTTGGGTGAGGGCCCGTAGGGCAGAGTTATTCATGCGCTCCTCCTTTCAATTTTTTCAGGAGGACTCAGAAGATCACTCAATTTTGTTTGAGCAATGAGACGGTAAATCTTGTGGTTGAGCTCGGAAAGAGGATCTTTAATATGACAGCCTTTCCATTGAGGGCAATCACAGCGGCCTTCTTTGAAGCATCCAACCACGGCAAATTTTCCGTCAAAAATCTGAATAATATCCATCACGCTCAAGTCTTCCGGCTTGCGGGCTAACACATAGCCCCCGTTGATACCTTGAACAGACTTGATCAGGCCCTTGCTGGCCATCTTTTGCAAGACCTTCCCCAGGATAGGATAAGGGATGTGATGGGCCTCTGAGATTTCACGGGTGTTTGAAACCCGCTCAGAATCCCCTCCCTTTCGAGCGATGTGCTCGAGCGACAACAAGGCATATTCCGTTTTTCGGTTGAGTTGAAGCATAGCGTTGGTTATAAGCTTATACCTTCTTTATAAGACCATCAAGGTCGTATATTGGAGAGTGGCGCGGGGTGTCAAGCGGTGATTGAGGGGGCGCTGTTTATCGCGCGCCCTCTACTGGCATTGGAATCCGTTACTTTGGGCAGAACACTGCAAACCCGCAGGGACTCGTTTCATCAGAGGGATGTTTGTTCCATAAGCCCAGTAAAGGCATTGAAGGGTAGGAATCCCGCCAATATTGGTCACTTGGGTGTTTTGCAGATTGCCTACTTGAGGGGTATCCCACCAATCCGAGGGAACACTGGAGGTGATTTTGGCCTCGATTTGTGTAACCGGGCAGGGAATGAATTGGGCAGATTTTGATCCTGGGGTGTTTTGGTAAACGGGAGGGCTTGGCTCTTGTTTATTATATTGAGGAGCTTGGGTGGGTTGGTTATATTGCTGCTGAGCTTGTCCTCTTTTGACGATTTCTTCTTTGTCCCGGGCTGCTTTTTCTTGAGCCGCCTTGTCATAGCCCTGTGAAAAAGCTAGAGAGACGAAACCAAAGGCCACCAGACTGAAAGATAAGGCAAAGGTTTTAATTTTCATAAGAACTCCTGTAGAAAAAAATGTTGAAGAGAGACCAGAATAGTCTAAAAGAGATTTTTATTTTAAGTAAAGCGGTATTTTAATTTCTATTATGCCAATCCAAACTCCTATCTATCTCGATTATCATGCTACCACTCCTGTAGACTCACGGGTCTTAGAGGCTATGCTTCCTTATTTTTTTAAAAAATTTGGAAATGCCTCCAGTAAAACCCATGCCTTTGGCTGGGAAGCGGAAGCCGCTGTAGAAAATGCCAGATTGCAAGTTGCTTCTCTTTTGGGGGCTCAAAAAGAGGAAATCTATTTTACTTCGGGTGCGACTGAATCCAATAACTTGGCGATTTTGGGGTATGCGCGTGCGAATCGTGAGAGAAGAAATCATCTCCTCAGTTGTGTGAGTGAACATTCTGCGGTGTTAGATCCTCTTCGTCATTTGACAGAGGAAGGTTTTGAAGTGAGTTTCTTGAGCATAGATTCCCAGGGGAAAATAAATCTGGAGGAGCTACAAAAGAATCTTCGTCCCGAAACCCTTTTGATCAGCCTCATGGGAGCAAATAATGAAATTGGCAGCTTGCATCCTCTCGAGGATCTTGGAAAGATTGCCAGGCAGCATGGGCTTGCTTTTCATTGTGATGCCACACAGGCCCTTGGAAAAATTAAAATTGATGTTGAAAAAATGGGCATCGACCTTTTGTCTCTTTCGGGCCACAAAATTTATGGACCTAAGGGCATTGGTGCTTTGTATGTTCGATCGAAAAATCCAAAAATTAATATGAGCCCCGTTATTTTTGGAGGGGGGCATGAAGGCGGCTTGCGTTCAGGCACCCTCAATGTCCCTGGAATTGTTGGTTTGGGGGAGGCCTGTGAAATTGCGCAACGGGAAATGGATTCTGAAAATATCAGGCTAAAAAGTTTGCGAGACATGTTCTGGCAGCAGCTACAAGATAAAATAGAAGATGTTCATTTGAATGGGGTCTTGGAAAATCGTCTGACCAATAATTTGAATGTTCGTTTCGATTATGTGCCTGTGCAGCAATTGATGATGGAAGTGCGCGACCTGGCTTTTTCTGCGGGGGCGACTTGCACCTCTGTAAAAGCAAAGCCTTCTCACGTTTTGCAAGCCTTGGGATTGAGTAAGGCAGAAGTTGAATGGAGTGCCCGTTTTAGTTTGGGCCGCCTTACAAATGAAGAAGAAATAGCTTATGCCACCCAGAGAATTAAAGAGGGGGTTGATAAAATTCGAACTTCGTCTATAGAGTACGAAATGGCAAAGGAGGAATTGTGATTACACTCACCGAAAAAGCTGTCAATCATGTCAAAAAAATGCTGACTGAGCAGAACACCCCCGATTCTGCCGTCCGTGTGGGAGTTGTGGGAGGGGGGTGCGCGGGCCTTTCCTATAAGTTTACTTTTGAAGAAAAGGCCACTGAGGAGGATCAAGTGGTGGAGCAAAATGGAGTGAAGATCCTTCTCGATCCTAAAAGTTATTTATTTTTAAATGGCGTGACCATTGATTATCATTCCGACTTGATGAGTTCAGGATTTACCTTTCATAATCCCAATGCGAAAAGTTCGTGCGGGTGTGGCACTAGTTTTTCGGTTTAATGATTGTTATCTATGAAAAAAACTCTCCTTTTCTTTTCTCTTTTCTCTTTTTTAATATTTTCAAATACCCCTGCTTTCGCTCGAGGGACTGATCACCCCCTTCCCTCCCTCCAAAAGACTGGCGGGCAAGCAAGGGAGAGGGGGGCTTCAATGGAGCTGACTTATCAAGATCTGCCTGAAGGAAATTTTTCAGGTAAGGCGCAAGAGTTGGATACAGGTTCTTATGAAACCAAAGGAGAGAGGCATACTGTGATGATCATTGGTATCCTCGCTGGTATTTTGGCTTTGGGTGGGGTGATTGTGCCTTTGGTGGTTCTTCATTAGAGCATAAACAAGCTCTTTTCCTGTCTAATCTTTCCTTGCTTCTCCAAACGCTCTAGATGTTTCTCTATCATCTGCCGTTCGAAACAACTGCGTAGTGGATCTGTGAGCTGAGAGCTTTTATAAATAATTCCCACCTTTGAAAGTGTTTCTAAATCTTTGGGTGCTTCTTTTAGGCTCTCCAAAATTCGTTGGTCTCTCTTTTCAAAAGCCACTTCAAAACGTGAAAGTTTTTCCAAAAACTTTTCAGGTTCATATACGCGTTCCCCATGAGAACTAATGTAATAGTCGGCTGGAATAGCCTTGATGCGTGCTATAGAGGCAATGAATTGATCAATGTTGGAGGAAATATTGGCATACCAAGGGCCAGTGGGGGTGAGATCGATGTCCGAAACATAGAGAATTTTCAAAGCCTCAAAATAAAAACCCATGTGGCCGGGGGTGTGTCCGGGTAAATGCACTACTTCAATTTTAAGCCCTTTCACCGGCAGATATTGTTTGTCTTTCAGCGTTTCGTGAATCACTTCTCGATCAATTTCCAGAGAAGAAAAAATGCCTTTCAGCCACATCACATAAGACGAATCCTGATTTTGATCGGCATATTTAAGATAATTATCAAACGATAGTATCGCCTCCCGGTCTTTTTCGTGACACAAAAACTGGGCGTTGCTGAAGAGATGATTCAGCGAGCGATGGTCGATGTGATAATGAGAATTGACTACGGTGCGCACCTTGTTTTGAGAAGCGAGGTGCTCAAAAAAACTGAAGTTGGCGGAGGGGTCCACCACCAAAGCATCGGGGGTGTGAACCACAATGGAGTTGGAAAAGAAAAACTCCTTGGCGTTGCGTGCCCAAACGAATTCTACGTCTCCGATGAGTACCCCTTGAGGGGTTTCTTTGAGGGGAAGTGGCATTTCATGTAAGGTTTAAGGTATAAGGTTTAAGGCACAGGGTAAGGAAATCTTCTTCCCTTATACCTTACGCCTTAAACCTTAAACCTTATACCTGATTCCAATTGCAGAAGTTGTTTTTTAATATCCAATCCCTCCGAGTACCCACCGAGGGACTTAGATGCTACAACACGGTGACAGGGAACGACAATCGGAATTTGATTAGAGCCATTGGCTGAGCCTACTGCTCGTGCTGCCTTGGGGGATTTTACCGCTTTGGCGACCTCTCCATAGGTTTTGGTGCGGCCATAAGGAATTTTTGTTAGGACTTGCCAAACCTTTTGTTGAAAAGCAGTGCCTGTTAAAAAGCAAATGGGATATTGGAATTTTTTTAATTTGCCCTTAAAATAATCCGTCAGCTCTCTTTCCAGCACTGAGGGAAGTTTGACAATTGCCTTCAAGGTATATTTGTGTTTGTGCTGGAAATAGTAAAGATCGCTGGAATGAAAATAGATTCCGCAGAGTTTTTTTTTGTGTAACGTGATCCAGAGTTTTCCTAAGGTGGAATCAAAAAAGGTGTAGTGGAGGAGTTTAGAGTGATTTTTTGTCATTGAGATTTAACCATGGTTGATTTTAATAACAATATAAAACTGCCTCCAGTCTTACCTCAAGTCTCTGTCCCTCAGCCCTCCATTGAGGAACACGCGCTTCCCCCGCAGAGTTGGCTGTTCAGCATGGACGGAAGCACTCTAGATTTCATGGCTGGGCGTATCTTGATGAACAAGCAGGATTTGGTCAAGATGATCGCGGAAAATCTTTCGCATTTATCCCCCTCTTATTGGAGTGATGTCTCCCGAAAATTAGAAGCCTATCGCCGTTGGGCGATGGATAATATCAAAGATCCGGAACAGCTGGCCCTCTTTGCGGCTATGTTGCATGGCATCCTCACCAAAATTAGTGGGCGGCTTAAACGCAAATTTGATGAAACCGTCGATGGCATTGCCTTTTATATTGAAGAAGGTCAGCTTTTGCTCAACGGTATTAACGTGCACGCCTTCATTGAAATGGCGAAGCGCCATCCGACGCAGAAGGCCAGAATTTTTTTAAAGGGATTACGTACTCGCCTAGGTCTGGTCCTGGGAAATCGGGGCGGCAACACCCGCTATGATCGTATTCGCAATTTGGTTCTGGACTTGAGTCAGCAGATTGACGAGGAACTTGCCAAGCCTTTGCAGGAGGCACTTTTGAGTTCTCCAAAGTTGCCGGGGTGATGTTTTTCTTGCCAATTTCTTCCCTCCATGTTTTTTAGCCTCAGCCTTCCCCATCCTTCTATTTCATGAAGCGACCTTTATTGCCGCCCTTGTTGGGCTTTTGTTTTGGCATTTGTAGTTTTCTTTATTGTGAAATCCCTCTGAGAATTTCCCTCAGCCTTTCCATCTTTTTTCTGGTTTTATTATTTCCCTCCCGCAATTTGCATCCTCACCTCAACCGCCCTACGGGCATCTTCTCCTCAAGGAGAAGGGAATTTAGTATTTTTTTTCTTTTCTTCTTCGCCGGAAATTTCTCGGCTCATTTCAATCAAAAAAGTTTTGTACAAAGTTCTAACCTGTCTTCTTATTTAAACACACCCAAAATTTATCTTATTGCTCGAGTTCAACAAAGGCCCGAAGGGATTGCACCAGGGCCCTTTCGAATTTTACTTTCTGCGCTTGCCATCAAAAGAGAAAATGAGGTGAGCGAGGTGCGGGGGAATGTATGGCTGACTGTGCAAAATGGGGAACCTGCAGTGGAAGAAGGAGATGTGGTGCAGCTGGTCAGTCGTTTCGGTGAAGTCACTTCCTTCAAAAATTTTGGACTGCCCAATTACCAGGAAACCCTTAAACGACAAGGCGTATTGGTACAGGCCTGGGTGGAACAAGCCGAATTTGTTGTAAAAATTGGGGAAGAAAAAAACTTCTTTTTAAAAGCAAAAAATAAAATTCTGAAAAAATTGAAACAAGAGCTGCAGACTGTTTCGGACACCAATCAAAGAGAATGGATAGAGGCCCTGTTGCTGGGCGAGAGAAAAATTCCGGATTCTGTCGAGGAGTTGTTTCGAAAAACGGGAACCAGTCATCTCATTGTTGTTTCAGGCTTGCATATGGCCATGGTGAGCGGATTTTTTTATGCCCTGTTTCGAATCTTTTTTTCTCTTTTTCCTCGCTTGTTACTCCATGTGTCAGTTAAAAAACTTTCTCTCATCTTCAGCTTTATCCCAGTCTTATTTTATGCTTATCTGGTGGGATTTTCCTCCTCGGTCTTACGCTCTATCCTGAGTTTTTTTGTATTGAGTTTGCTAGTACTTTTGCGAAAAAATTCAGATGCGCTTTCTATATTGGTTAATGCCGCTCTCTGGATTTTAGTATTTTATCCCCTTCAGCTTTTTGAGCTTTCATTTCAGCTTTCTTTTCTGTCTATATTTTTTATTCTGGCAGCTTTGCCAAGAGTTGAATTTTGCTTGAGTGCACAGTCTCCCCTCCCTCGAGGGGAGGGGATTCAGGGGAGGGTGAAGCTCAAGTGCACGCGGGATCACCCTCTCCCTGGCCCTCTCCCCTCGGAGGGAGAGGGGAGAACAATCGTAGATAGGAGTTCAAAAAAACATAAAATAGTGAGTCTTTTTCTCTCCTCTCTAGTCGTGCAAATAGGCCTGCTGCCTCTACTTGCCCATGCATTTCATCAGCTGAGTTGGATCGCACCGGGGGTGAATTTAATTTTAGTTCCTTACTACAGCGTTATCCTCATGCCTTTGGGAATCAGCTGGATGTTGTTTAAGTGTCTGGGTCTGCCCAGTTTGTTTCTGCTGAAAGCCCTGGTTTTTTTTGGTCGTATTTCTCTTCAGATTCTCAAACTTTTTGCGTCTTTTCCCTGGGCCTCGTCTTCGGTGTCTGGTTTTAATGCCAGCCAATGTATTGCGGCTTATGTGTTTTTACTTCTTCTGATTTTTCCTCCGCTCAAGCATTTCAAAAAAATCCTGTTTTTTGTTTTTTTGGGGAATCTGTTCCTTTGGGTTCAGCCCTATTTTACAAGGCATTATTCTCATCAAATCAAGATTCATTTTTTGGATGTGGGGCAGGGAGATGCCATGCTGCTTGAACTTCCGGGTGCCAAAACAATCCTGTTGGATGGCGGAGGAATAGTGGGCTCGAAGACCGATGTGGGAGAACACGTGCTTTTCCCTTATCTATTACAAAATCAATTTCCTCAAATCGACGTGGCGGTCATCAGTCATCCGCATCCCGATCATTATTTGGGGATTCTGAGTTTGTTGAAGCATTATCCCATCAAAGAGCTGTGGTACAACGGGGAAACGGCACTGACAGAGAGTTTTCAGGAGATTTTAAAAGAGTTGGCCTTGCAAAAAATTGCACTCAAAAAAATTAAAGAAGGGGATATCCCCTGGAATTTGGAAGGAGTAAAAATGGAGGCCTTCTTTCCTCCCGATCAGTTAAATCTGCTGGAAAAATCCAGCAACACCGCCGTGAACAATCGTTCGATGGTTTTAAAATTAACGTCACAAAATTTTTCGATGCTGTTGCCGGGGGATATTGAAGAGGAGAGTGAAGACTTTTTGGCGAATCGCACAGAACTTTTTTCGACAATACTCAAAGTGCCTCACCACGGCAGCAACAGTTCCTCCAGCGAGGTGTTTTTAAACCGGGTTCATCCCCGCATTGCCTTGATGGGAGTAGGACAGAACAATCGTTTTGGTTTTCCACGGCAGGTGGTTTTGGAGCGTTATGCTGCGCGAAACATTGAATTGCTGCGAACAGATCTTGAGGGTGAAATTGTGTTGGAATGGAAAAGTCCAAGGCTTACTTGGCAGAGCTATTCGCAGCGGTCTGGAGTTTTGGACTTAGCTTCTCCCAACCCTGAGCTCTCCAGCCCAGAGGTGCCTTGTAGAGAAAACCCATGAGAATGGGAACTTGTTCCCCATTACTCAAAATGAGCTTTGCCTGGGCATGGGCCACATTTTTCTGGTTTTCTTGGACACTACTGATCTCGATTTTCTCTACAGCAGTTCTTCCAAATTCGGAATTGGGATATTTTTTGGCGTATTTTTTAAAGTAGTGTTTGATGATCTTCTCGGCCGTATGATTGTTCGGAGTGCGACCTGCGCAAGAGGCGAAGGCGATTAGAATAAGGAGGAGAATTGTTTTTTTCATAAGTTTTTTAATTCAATGACAAAGTTAGGCGCTCTGCTTCTCTTGCTCCACTTTTAAAATCAAATCCACTATTTGTTTTACAATAAGCCCAGTCGCGCCCCAGATGGTGTGTCCCTGCCATTGGTAAAAAGGCATCTGGATGGTTTTACCCGAATAAGTTCTTTCTTGATAACTAACCTTTTTAGAATCCAAAAAAATCTCAAAGGGGATTTCGAGCAATAAATCAATTTCATCTTTGTTGACCTGGAACGAATAAGGATAAGGAAAAATTCCCAAAAAGGGAGTGATGTGAAAGCCGGTGGGAGTGACGATTTCATCCAGGCTTCCCAATATTTCTACCGCTTCGGGTTGGATGCCCACTTCTTCATAGACCTCTCGCAAAGCAGTGTGTATTAAGTCTTTGTCGGTGTCATCCATCATGCCACCCGGGAAACAGATTTCCCCTTTGTGATGCGCGACATTTTGATTGCGCTTGGTAAAAAGGAGGGTATCTTGATTGTCTTTTTTGAACAAGGGCACTAAAACTGCCGAAGGCCTTAAGCCCTCAGCGGGGAGTGCGTTTTTTTCATAGGCAGAGAGGATTTTTTTAAATTTTGTTTTCATTTTTTATTTTGAATTCTAATTATTACCCATTTTCTCCGAGGTCAATATGCATTCCCACAAAATATCTGCAGCTTCATTATGCGTGTTTGGTTTTGAGGGTCTGACCGCTCCCGACTGGATCAAGACCCTTGTTTCAAAACACGATTTGGCCGGCGTCATTTTATTCAAGCGCAACATCGAATCCAAGGCCCAGTTGAAAGAGCTGAACCTGGAACTACAATCTTTTAAAAAAGGTTTACCCTTAATTATTTCGGTCGATCATGAAGGTGGGCGTGTTTTTCGTTTGCCGGAGCCCTTTACAAAAATTCCGACGGCGAGGGAGATTGGGCATTTTTCACCCTCTCCCCAACCCTCCCCCGTCGAGGGGGAGGGAGGAAAGAAAATCCACTCTCCCCTTGAGGGAGAGGGTCAGGGTGAGGGGATAAATCCCTATTCCATCGGTAAACTCATGGCCCGTGAACTCTGCGAAGTGGGCTTCAACCTCAACTATGCCCCTGTGTTGGATGTGGATACGAATCCCATCAATCCTATTATCGGCGACAGGGCTTTTAGTTCGGATCCTCGAACGGTGGCGGATTGTGCCTTGAAAATGATTCGCGGATTGCGCGAAGGGGGAATCATCCCCTGTGGCAAACACTTTCCAGGACATGGAGATACTTCCAAAGATTCTCACTTCGAATTGCCGCAAGTGGATCAAGCTCTCAAGCGCCTGCAAACCCTTGAATTGCTGCCCTTTGCAGCGGCCATTCAAAATAAAATTGAAATGTTGATGACCGCCCATGTGATGTATCCGGCCTTGGACAGTGAATGGCCGGCGACGCTTTCCAAAAAAATAATTGGCGATTTGTTGCGAAAACAAATGGGCTACGAAGGGGTGCTAATCTCTGACGATTTTAATATGAAGGCCATTGCGGATAGATGGGGAATTTCTGAGGCCTCTGTACGTTTTTTGGAAGTGGGGGGAGATATTGTCTTAGTATGTCGTTATGAAGAAGTGTGCTTAGAGGTGTTAAATCGAGTTCAAGCCTGGATAGATTTGTCAGTTAAAAATTCACAGCAGGGGCAGCTTTCTCTACAGCGAATTCAAAAAATTCAGAAAAAAATAGCAGATTTTTCACAACAGTTCTCGGGGTGATGTGCGATAATGGGCAGTGATATTCAGTGATAAGCTCCGTGTAGGGGCAATTCATGAATTGCCCCTGCGGGAATAAATTATGATTCTCTCTTTTCTCAAACTTCAGTTGGGGGGTGGGGGTAATATTTCAGGCCCCCCCCGTGATGCCCCTCGTCCTACAAGCGATACCGCTGCCCGTCCGCAAGGTTCTTTGCCTCAAATTGCGAGGGATTCAAGCCCTCAAACTACTAACAGGCCCACTTCTTCGTCCGATCAGGCTCCCCCGCCTCCTCCGCCGAGTAACAGTCCTTCCACCTCTCAAAGCCAATCCTTGCTTCAGAGTTCCCTTTCTCAAACCGAGCTCTTCAGCGACATGAATAGCAATATGGTCATGCAGGGAGCAGAAACTCTTCAGCAGGATAATATTCAAGAGAATAAGAGCTCTCAAGAATCTCAAGACAATCGCGACATGAGCGAGGCCCGTCAGAAGATGGTTGAAAAGGGCTTCTTGATGCAAAGTGATGATATTAATCGCAGTCGTCAAAATCAATTTAGGCAATTAACGGGCAGTCAGAAGGATGTTTCACAGTGGATGGCCAAGCATGAGGAAACTTTAAAAAGTCAGGATGCCTCTCGTGGACAGAATGCCGAAAGGGCGCGGGGAAACCAGGTTCAGGAAAATCCCCTTTTAAAGTTAAGGTCCCAGGCTCAAGGTCTCACCAAAGACAATCCCGATGCCCCCTGGAAAAAGAGCGATTCAAAAATGCCGTTGCCCAAGGGCTATTCTGCCTTTATGGATGTGGGGCCCCGTGGAAAACAGCTGATGATTATGACCCAAAAACTTCTTAAGGGTCAGGAAGGGATGCCGGGTGAAAATGCTCTGGCAGAAGAAATGCCGGCGGAGACTGCGCTGGAGCAGGAAAATAACCAGACCGCTAAGGCAGGACAGACTGCACAGGGGATGAGTGCTCAACAGAAAAAGTTGGCCAAACAAATGGGCGCGAAAGACGGAGTCGAAGACATGCTGGAGGCCGAAGAAGCCCTGGTGGAAGAGGGGGAGACGGAAGAAGGGAGTGGGGTAGAAGAGGGGGATGCGCTCAGTAGTTTGCGGCGGGCGATGTCTGCGCGCATGGCCCGTGCGAAATCAAAGGGCGGTGAAGGAGAGAGTGAAGTGGGCGGTGCTCCTTGGGAAAGTTTCAGTGAGGCCATCGAGGCACATACGGTTTTGTTTAATGATGCTGGCCACGCCGAATCCTCCAACCTGGTAGCCCAGGCGGCTTTTGCCTCTGCCGTCATCTATGGTGCAGGCATGCACATCCGCGTAAAAGGGGATCGCCTCAATTACTCCGGTACCTCGCATCATGGATTACCCATTCCCAGTGGTGACGAGGCCCTGGAAATGGGGGCCCACGAATTAGTAGCCGGCCTGGAGCGCGATGTGGGTCAGTTGGGGGTAGAGTCGGTATTTGTGAATGGTCAACGCTTTGAATTGGCCAACCCCGATGATGAGAGAAAGCTCAAAGAGCTCATCAAAGAAAATCCAGATTTATACGTGGCCATTCAGGGAATTCGAGAGGCTATAAAAGAAGGTCGCTTTTACCGAACCTGCATGGGCCTTCGTGAAGAAGGACCTGGGGGGAGGGCTTAAAGTTGCTTGAAAAATTTCCCCACCAAATAAAGTTCATTTGAACTTTTTCGTGTTGCTTCCGGAATAAAAGGTTTCATTTCACCAAAATAGCCTTTGAGCTTCTTTTTGAAGTTTTCTAAGTCCTGTCCAGGAAAAATTTTGACTACCAGGGCTCCATTGGGCTTTAGAGTTTTTTGAGCCACTTCCAGGGCTTTTTCACAGAGTTCGACAGATTTGATGTGATCGCTAAAATGAACTCCGCTCAGGTTGGGGGATAGATCCGAAAGCACCACATCGGCTTTCTCACCCAGTAAGCGGATCATTTGATCTTGAATCTTTAAGTCGAGGATATCTCCAACAAGCAGCTGAATATGCTTTGGAAAATTTAATTTTAAGGGAAGCAAATCTACACCTATGGCTTTACCCGTAGTTCCAATTTTTTTTACAATATATTGTAACCAGCCTCCTGGGGCACAACCCAACTCCAGAACCCGTGAGCCGAGCCTCAGCAGACGAAAGCGTTTGTCCATTTCTTCGAGTTTATAAACGGCACGGGAAGCCAAGCCTTCGCCCTTGGCCTTTTGATAGAAATGATCTTTGCGTTTGTAGACCGGGGACATGAGACCTCGAAAAAAATGGGGGTTTCGTCATTTTGTTAGCAATTAGTGTATCTGTTTGCCCGATAATCGCATTGGGAGAGAGACGCAAACAAAAAGGCTTCAAACCTTAAAAGCTTAGGGAAGTTAAATCTTGTTAAAAATGCCAGTCCACAATCTTATTAAATGATAAAAGAGTGTTTTAATTATTACTGAAATACCGTTAGAATGCTAAGAAGGAGAGAATGATGCCCCCTATTCAAAGAGCCTCTATCCCCGCTTTGGTCCCTGCAACAGGAGATCCTCACCTGTCCACTCCTGGGGCTCCAACAGTTCCTACCACTCCCTCCGATTCACGCTTTGATGCTGCGCGTTTTGGAAAACTAACTTCGACCCCTCCGGGTGTTCGTACAATTAGTGTCTTTGGGCCCAATCCCATGGCTCCTGTTCTTGATGCTTCTGCCGCCACGCTCTTCGAAAGGGGAACCGAATATCTTCCTCCAAATATGTCCCCCGAACAAACTCGGAATTTATGCAATGCTGCCCTTGGAAGGGAGATTGTATGAACAATGAAGTGGCCAACGAAGCCATCTTGAATAAATTCAAGCTGGAAGTCGCCAAACTGCCCAAAGAACAGCAAGTCAAAGTGATGCAGCGCTTTTACAATTTAATTTACTCGGGTCTTGATGATAAGGTTTTTCGGCTCATGGCTACCTCCATTAAATACGCCAAAGAGAGTGAAAGTGAAGGGCATGAAAACTTTCAAATTTCTCATCAGGATTTGAAAAACCTCTCTCACATTCAAGATCACAACCGTCTACTTCAACAAAAAAAATGATTTTAGTTTGCAAAGCTGTTTATTTTGGTTAATTCCCAATCTGCTCGGTCTTTTTTTTATTTAATACCTCGATGATAGAAATGAGTATCTTATATGGTCGATCGAATTAAAGGAACAGCGCAACCGCCTCTTCCGCCCTCGATTAATCCCAACGAAGCCGCCCCTCAGAAGGCAATAAGCCTTGCACCCAATGCCGCAAGTTCTCGAATTCAACAAGAACTGAAAAAATCGATTGATGATATTTTTAATTATAAAAATGCACCCTTTTCGGGCATGAAGCTTTTTTCTGATGGCATCGTATTTCCTGGGAATATTTTAGATACGAAAGATGAAAAGAATGATCCGAAGTACATGCGTCTTTTGGCTGCAATGTACGGTTTGGCAGAATACGAACGCTACTTTAATGAAGGCCAGGAGGACGATGAGTGGAAATTAGGAAAAATAAAGGCACAGGAAGAACGGAAAAAGGAAGAAGACAAGAACGAAAAAAAACAGAGGCGCGATTGAGAGCTTTGTGATTTCGTTGCTTCGCAGTTAATTGACCCATCGCATTTTTTTCTTCCGCAACTTAACGTACTCTTCCAAGGCCAGCTGGGTTTCACTTTCTGACCATCCCAATTCTTCTCCAATCACTCTGGCTCCCGCTTGTAAGCAAAGCTGTCCTTGGCAAGGGCCAAGACTCCATCGGGTTCTGCGGGCCACATCCTCGAAATTTTTAGCCCATTCTTCTCGAATAGCATAACGGATTTCAGCTTCTAAAACAGGGTCGCATTCGCAGATTATTTTTTGAGAGGGGAAAAGTTTTGAGACTTGCTCTGCGCGGTTTCCGTGTCGGTAATAAAGACGGGCAGCCGCAAGCAAAGGAATATTTTTTTCTTTTGCAAGATCTTCCACATCCAACTCAGTCTCTGCGCCGGGTAGCGGTTTTAGGTGACTACTGCATTTTGTTTGCAAATTTAATTTTTTACAAACCGCATCTATTGCTTCTTCGCTCATGATCCGATAGCTGGCAAGTTTACCACCGGCTATAGTTAAAAATCCTTTCAGCCCATCCCGTTTTTCGTGATCAAAAATTTCATATTCGCGCGTGAGATCATCTTCATATTTTCCACGCTCATACAAGGTAGGTCTAAGTGCGGCCCAAGTATCAATGATTTTATGCTGGCGGATGCTAGGGTAGATGCTTTCTATCCCTTCGAGCAAATATTCCACTTCGTCTTGAGTGGCTTCTAGTAAGTCTGGATCCCCAAAATAATCATCATCGGTCGTTCCGAGGATAGTACTGTTTTGGTAAGGCATCATGAAGATGGATCGCCCATCAATGGCCTTAGACATGACAGCACTGTGGATGATTTGTCTATCCAATAAAAGATGAATGCCTTTTGCAGGACGAAGCTTCACTTCTACCCCAGCACTCTTTGCAATGCTGGGAATCCAGGGGCCAGCCACGTTGAAAACAATTTTACTAAACAGTTCCTGGGTTTTTCCTGTACTCTGTTCTTTAACTTTTACGCCGAGGATTTGATTCTCTTTTTTGAGAAGATCTACCACTTTGGTGTGAGTGAAAATCTGAGCTCCATGTTCTTGGGCATCCTTCGCATTCAGTACGGTGAGGCGAGGGGCATCAATCCCCCACTCGTCAAAACTGATGCCTCCCACTAGGCCTGGATTTAAGCCCGGTTCCAGTTGAAGCAATTCTTGTGCGCTGAAGCGACAATGCTTTTTGCCATTTTTTAAGGGGGCATAATGGTCGTAGGCCTCAAAAAAAGTTTCCAGGAGTTCTAAATATAATTTTTTGGAGAGGGATTTTGGATTTCCCAAAACCGGAAATAAAAAGGGGATCCGAAAGAGTAAAAAAGGAGCAATTTTTTGGATGTAGCCCGAGTCTAAGCAAGCCAGTCTCGTGGTCTTCATATCCCCCAAGAGGTAGCGTACGCCGCCATGAATCATCTGGCTATTGTAGCCCGAAGCGGCACAGGCCAAGTCATTCTTTTCGACTACAGCGACCTTTAAACCCCGCAAACTTGCATCTCTGGCCATTCCGCAAGCATTAATTCCACCGCCGATAATAATGAGGTCGAAGTTAATCATTATTCTAGCTCACACAAAATGTCCCCTTGAGTGACACGTTCTCCTTCGTTGAAATAAATTTTTTTGACCAAGCCTTCTTTGGGGCTACAAATCTTGTGCTCCATTTTCATGGCCTCTAAAATCAGCAAAGTTTCTCCCGATTTTACTGCATCTCCTGGCTGAGCCAACACTTTCAGTATTTTGCCAGGCATCGGCGCATTTAGGCTTCCGGATTGGGCCATCCCTGCGCGTTGGCGCGATCTGGTGTTTGAAAGGGGAAGTCGATAAGTTCCAGAAGGGAGATGCACGTCGACGAAATCTTTGGAAATGAAATATTTTCCTTCAAGAGTTTCTTGATCGGATTGAGCAGTGAAAGAATTATTTTGTGTTTTGAGAAGTTTCATTAAACATTCCTAAAATTCTCAAGCTCTTTGAGAGTGAAATTATTTCCAGCAAAACTTTTAGTCGGCTGTTGTGCAGTATTCGTTTTTGTCTTTGCCAATAAATCTGCCAGGCCTTCCAGTCTTTGAGCTTCTTCTTTTCGTAAGCTTAAATAGGGATCTATCCACTTGGCTACACTGTGCGTGTGATAAGTCCCATCGATGAAATCGGGATGAGCAAGGGTATAGCCTAGAAAATCCAAATTGTGCCGGGTGCCTAGCAATATAAAGTCCGCCAGCATCTTGCTGGTTTTGATCAAGGCTTCAGGGCGATCTGCCCCCCAGGTAATCAACTTGGCCAACATGGGATCATAATAGGGGAGTATGTCTTGTCCCTGCTCCAGCGCAGAATCGATGCGTATTCCCGGGCGTGACGGTTCAAAGAGGAGGCCCACTTTTCCATCCGAGGGTAAAAAATTATTTTCGGGATCTTCCGCGTACAAGCGACATTCAATGGCATGACCCCGTTGAACAATATCTTTTTGTTTCAGCCAAAGCTTTTCGCCTGCTGCAATTCGAATTTGAGCTTTTACCAAATCGATTCCGGTCACCGCTTCGGTGATGGGATGTTCCACCTGCAGGCGTGTGTTGACTTCTAAAAAATAAAAGTTTCCTTGGTGATCCAGCAAAAACTCGGCCGTTCCCGCAGAAGAGTAGTGGGCGGCCTTGGCAATTTTGATGGCCGCTTCACAAATTTTCTGACGAAGTTTCGGGTTGAGGGAAGGGGAGGGCGATTCTTCGATCATCTTTTGATGACGGCGCTGCACGGAACATTCGCGTTCGAATAAATGAATGAGATTACCGTGTTCATCGCCCAAGAGTTGGACTTCGATGTGTTTTGGATTTTCGATGTAACGCTCAATAAAAACCGTATCGTCTTTAAAAAATGCCAAGCCTTCGCGTTTAGCGGCTTGGAGGGCTTCCGTGAATTCTTCACCTTTTGTAACGATACGCATTCCTTTGCCACCGCCCCCAGCGGCCGCTTTGATGAGCAGAGGAAAACCCACTTTACTTTCGATTTCCTTAATATTCTTTTCATCAAAAGTCTGCATCCCTGGCACAGAGGGGACCTTTGCT
This sequence comes from Deltaproteobacteria bacterium, assembly GCA_015233135.1. Lineage (NCBI taxonomy): Bacteria > Pseudomonadati > Myxococcota > Myxococcia > Deltaproteobacteria bacterium. The sequence goes on along the minus strand of JADFYH010000009.1, from coordinate 14,922 downwards.
ATTTTTGCAATTTCTTTTGAGGCAGTTTTGGAACCCAGTTTTTTGATGACTTCCGGGGAAGGCCCAATAAATTTGATCTGAGCCTGAGCGCAAGAGCTAGCAAAGTCGGCATTCTCCGATAAAAAACCATAACCCGGATGAATAGCATCCACTCCTGCTGTTTTGGCGATGGCCAAAACTTTTTCTACATCCAAATAGGTTTCTTTCGCTTCAATGCCATTGAGAGGATAAGCCTCATCGGCTTCCCGCACAAAAATTGCTTGGGCATCAGGGTCTGAATAAATCGCCACCGTTTGTATGTCCATTTCTTTTGCGGCAGCAATAATTCGGCGGGCAATTTCAGAGCGGTTGGCGATAAGGATTTTTTTGAACATATATATTCGTAACTCACCCCGACCCTCTCTTACCCTAAGAGAGGGAGTGTAAGTTCCCCCTCTTAAGATAAGAGGGGGGTAGGGGGCGTTATGATACCCAATTCGGTTTTCTCTTCTCCAAAAACGCAGCAATACCTTCCTGGCCTTCTTTGCTGGCCCGTCTCTCTGCGAGATAGACAGGGGTGATTTCCTGAGCTTGGTCCAAAGATAAAAATTGTACTTCATCAATCAATTTTTTTGTGGCGGCCAAGGCTTCAGGGCCACCCGCTTTAATGGCGGCGATTTTTACTTCAATGAGTTCATCGATTTGTTCAGGGTCACCAGATTGTTGTACAAGGCCTATTTCACGGGCTTGCCCGGCAGAAAAGCGTTCCGCTGTGAGCGCCAACTCTCTAAATTTTGCAGCACCTATTTTACGAATGACAAAAGGAGAAATTACTGCAGCGGCAAGTCCAAGTCTTACTTCGCTTAGAGCAAAGAGTGCATTTTTATAGGCGAAGGCGATATCGACTGCTGACGTCAATCCAACGCCCCCGCCCATTGCAGTGCCATTCACTTTTGCCAACACCGGTTTGGGGCATTGGGCAATGCTGGTAAGCATGCGATGCAATTTTTTTGCTTCTTGAATATTTTCTTCGCGCGTTGCGGCGGCAGAGCGCTTCATCCAGTTTAAATCCCCCCCTGCCGAGAAGGAAGCCCCTGCCCCCGTGAGGAGTGCCACACGCACTTCGGAATTCTGGGCAATATCTTGAAAGGCTTGGGTCAGTTCCAAAATAAGTTCTTCGTTGAAGGCATTGTGTAATTCGGGTCGATTGAGGGTGACTGTGGCGACTTGATTTTTAATTTCGAAGAGTAGGGTTTTGTAGGGAGTCATAATTTTACATCCTAAATATTCCAAAATTTTGCTTTGCAAAAGGTGCATTCAGGGCGGATGAAATCCCCATCGCAATGACCTTTCGCGTGTCTACCGGATCAATAATTCCATCATCCCAAATTCGCGCCGTAGAAAAATAGGCCGAGGCTTCTGTTTCGTATTTTTCCAAAGTAGGGGCTTTAAATTTTTGGGCCTCTTCTTCGCTCATTTGAGCTTTGCCTTCGGCTTTCAACTGATCTTGCTTCACCGTCAAAAGCACATTGGAGGCCTGTTCGCCGCCCATTACACTAATTTTTGCATTGGGCCACATCCACAATTGTCTTGGCCCGTAAGCGCGTCCGCACATGCCGTAGTTTCCTGCTCCGTAAGAACCACCAATAATCACCGTAAATTTGGGAACTCTTGCGTTGGAGACGGCCATTACCATCTTGGCCCCATCCTTCGCGATGCCCCCGTTTTCGTATTGTCTGCCTACCATGAATCCGGTGATGTTTTGTAGAAAGAGGAGGGGAATTTTTCGTTTGTCGCACAACTCGATAAAATGGGCGGCCTTTTGAGCCGACTCCGAAAAAAGCACGCCGTTGTTGGCGATGATGCCGACAGGGAATCCCAGAATATGCGCAAATCCACACACCAGAGTGGTTCCATAATTCTTTTTAAATTCGTGAAGACGAGAACCGTCCACTAACCTCGCGATAATTTCTCGCACATCATAAGGCTTGCGGATGTCGCGCTGCAGGATTCCATAGATTTCTTCTGCAGGATACAAAGGCTCTTCCGGTGTTTTCCAGTCCAGTTCTGTTTTAGCAGGGCGGTTGAGATGAAATAAAATCTCACGGGTAATTTCCAGGGCATGTTCTTCATCTTCTGCAAAATGATCGGTGACGCCCGATTTGGTACAATGCACCTGAGCGCCGCCTAAGTCTTCCGCGCTCACTTCTTCACCGGTGGCGGCTTTTACTAAAGGGGGCCCTCCTAAAAAGATGCTGCCATTGCCTTTCACGATGATGGTCTCATCGCTCATCGCGGGGACATACGCGCCCCCTGCAGTGCAAGAACCTAGCACCACGGCAATTTGAGGAATGCCCGCCGCAGACATGCGTGCCTGATTATAAAAGATGCGACCAAAATGTTCTTTATCGGGAAAGACCTCGGACTGAAGAGGTAAAAAGGCTCCGCCGGAATCTACCAAATAAACGCAGGGGAGATGATTTTCCAGGGCAATCTCCTGGGCACGCAGATGCTTTTTGACGGTGAGAGGATAATAGGTTCCTCCTTTAACCGTGGCATCGTTGGCGACAAATAAAATCTCACGCCCTTGAACAAGGCCGATGCCGGTGACCATTCCCGCAGCCGGGGCATCGTCGTTGTAAAGGCCATTAGCCGCCAGGCTAGAAAACTCCAGGAAAGGAGAGGCCTTATCCAGCACTTTTTCAATGCGTTCACGAGGAAGTAATTTTCCTCGTTTGTGGTGGCGTTCGACAGAGCTTGCACCGCCTCCCAACTTTATTTGAGACACTTTTTGCTTAAATTCCTGAACTAGCTGTTTCAAATATTGTGCATTTGCTTTAAACTCGTTATCTTGGACACTGATTTTGGATTCAAAGATTTCTGACATAGACGTTTTATGACAAAGCTTGTGCAGGCCATCAAGTTTTAATTAAAGTTTTACTCTTTTAGACCGTACAGCATTTTGTAACCAAAAAAATGAAAGGTTTTTCATGCAGGGAATGCAGTTTTATTTTGATCCGCTCTCTCCTTGGGTTTACTTGGCCTTTAAGCGAATCCAGCTTCTTAAAAAGCTGGGTCTCAGTGTCCAATTTGTTCCTGTGTCCATCTTTATTCTACATAGCTTTTCTCCCGAAGGTACAGGATGTGTCTCTTATGAACATCTGATGCAAGAAATCGATGAGATGAAAAAAGAGCCTTATCCTTTTGTGGTTCCCACCAAATTTCCTTTTAATACTGTACTTGCCCAGAGACTTTGTGTGGCCTTGGAAAACGAGAGTGAACGACAGATTCTGGAAGATACCCTCATCGAATCCGCCTGGGGCAAGGGACTTAACCTGGAAAATGAAGATCATCTGAAGATGATAGTGCTTTCTTTGGGCATTAACGCAGAAGAGCTTTGGGAAAAGGCCTTTATGCTGGAAGCCAAAGAACTGTTGAAGCACCACTCTCTGCGGGCCTTGCAGTTGGGTATCCATGAATTGCCGGCATTACGAGTGGGCGACCAAATCATTCAGGGGAAAGAATGTCTTGTTTTTTTAGACAAAACCTTACTCGAATATTCAGAGTTTTCCTAAACCAAGTTCCTTTAACAGGGGCCATCTCCTGCTTGTAGATTCTGGTTTTAGGGTCTAGAATAGAGCTCATGTTAATCGATGCCCTCTCTTCTTCTCTTTCTGGAATAAATGCCGCTTCAAAGCGTTTGGAGGTTTCCGCGGATAATATTGCCCGTGCGTCTGTAGAAGACTCCGTGCAAAAAAGAGTGTTTCAGCAAGCTCTGGAAACAGGCGGAGTAGAAAGCAAGGTGTATACAGTGTCCGCCCCCATCGATTATGCCAAGGAGTTTTCCGAGCAGACCATTGCGATGGTGTCCAGTAAAGCTAGTGCCAGGGTTTATCAGGTTGTTCAGGATATGATGGATGTGGTGAATAGAGAGATCGATAAACCTAAAAAACAAGTATCTTTCCCCGCGTGACTTTTAAAACCCAAAAAATTTTGCTCAATGGTGTGCGGCAACAGGTCTATTTTTGGGGTTCTCCCCGAAAACCCAGATTATTTCTTTTTCATGGTTGGCTTGACAGTGCCGTGAGTTTTCATTTTTTGTGCGAGCACTTGAAAAAAGATTTTCACTGTATTGGTCTCGATTTCAGGGGCTACGGAAAAAGTGACTGGAGTAAGAATAAACTCGGTTATTTTTTTTATGAGTATGTGGCCGATCTTAAGGCCTTATTCGACACTTATTCCCCAAAAAAGCCGTTGAACCTGTTGGGTCATTCATTTGGAGGGGCTGTTGCTTCTATCTTTGCGGGTGCCTTTCCAAATCGGGTTAAGCGTTTTATTAATTTGGAAGGTTTTACCTTCCGAGCAAATCCACCGGAATTAGGCCCTCAAAAACTTCAGGAGTGGTTAACTTCTCTTTCTGCTCATCCCCAATTTCGAGTTTTTAAAACTCATGCCGACTTTGCTGTTCGCTTGCAAAAAAACAACCCTCGTTTAAGCAAAGAAAAATCCCTTTTTTTGGCCAGGCATTTAGTGAGGAGGGTAGCCGGGGGCTATAAAATGTCGGCGGACCCTTTGCACAAATTAGCCGAGCCTTATCTTTTTAATCGGGAAATTTTATACGCGTTCTGGAATAATATTCAGGCCAAATGTCTTTTGGTGACGGGAGATCAGACGGAGGCCAATTTATGGATGAAATCTGCTGATTTTGCAAAGGCACTCGAGGAAAGGTTGGACCAATTTCCAAAAACCTCTGAGAGAGTTACTTTAAATAATTGCAGCCACATGATGCATCATGAGCAGCCAGAGAAATTGGCAGAGCTGATACAAGAGTTTTTGAAGGAATAAAAAAAAGCCCCTCGATATGATCGAGGGGCTTTTGATTTTTAGGATTTTATTTTTAGTTTTAAACTACCAGCGATCTCTTCCACCGCCGTCACGTTTTCCACCACCACCAAATCCACCGCGGCCACCGCCACCACCACCGCCGCCAAATCCACCACGGCCACCGCCGCCGCCACCACCGAATCCACCACGGCGTTCGCCTTTGGGTGCCATGGGACGAGCTTCGTTAACCGTTAATGCACGGCCATCAACTTCTTTACCGTTCAAGGCTTCGATCGCCTGATCGGCTTGTTCATCACTGTCGATTTCTACAAAAGCAAATCCCTTGGATCTGCCGCTGAATTTATCGGTGATGAGTGAAACAGAGCTGGGTTGATAGGCTGCGAATAAATCGCGTAGCGCATCTTCACCCATTCCATAGGGGAGATTTCCCACATAGAGTTTTTTGGACATTGTCTTTCCTTATTCTAAATTAAGTGCTTGTTCGATCTCTAGGCGGGATGTCTTGTCATCCTACTGCGACATCAATAACGAACACTTCCTTACATTGTATAGACTCATCTCTTGCTTGTCCAATACTGTTTTGTCAAGGAATCATCAAGGCCAAGGATGTTTTGGGTAACGTCTGGAAAGTTGTTTTTTTAAATCGGGATAGGTCTTCTCCCAAAAACTTTTCAAATCTTGGGTGACCTGAAGGGGACGTCCGTTGGGGGCCAGTAAATGCAAGGTAAGGGCTATTTCCCCCTGCTTGATTTTGGGAGTCTCCTGAATTCCCCAAAAATCCTGCAGCCTGGCCTCTAAATAGGGTGCTTGTCCCAGGCGATAATGGATCTTGAACTTCTTTTTCCTATCTTTTTCCCAATAGAGTGGCACTTTTTGATCAAATTCGAGCTGTTTCTGAGGGCTAACCCAATGCATAAGACGTTTTGAAAACGGAAGGTCTTGGACTTGTTTTAGCTGATAAACTCCTTCTAAAATATTTTCTAACTCCTTGAAGGATATAGTACTTATTTTTTTATCAAAAAACACCTCTAAACGACCCAACAGGTTCTCCAATTGAATTTTATCCTCAAAGCGGGAGGCCTTTTCAATAAACTGGTGGATATCCAAAGATTGCTCTGGCTTGCTGAGCTGAAAAACCTTTTCGAGAAAGATTTTTTGGGCCTCCTGGATTGAGCTGGGGGTTCCCCATTGTTCATTGAGGATCAGATCCCCATAATAAAAGCCAGATTTTTGAGATACGCCTAAGCTTTTCGTATCCCAAGTCAAAATCGTTTTTTCGTGCAGCCATGTTTCCTGGCTGAGCAGATCTTCTTCTTCCAAAACACATAGGCTTTTTACCTGTACCCGATCACGATTTTCCTGAGCCTCGAGTACAATAAAAAAATCATGGGATTGGGTCAGTAGATGCCGTGGAGCCAAGGCCGAACCTCCATTGCAGAAATTAAGGGCGATGTTTTGACCCGGTTCGGAATTTGTTTTTCGCTTTTGAGCGACATGATCTGGAAAAGCGGAGAGCAGGCAGTGGCGAAGTTTGGCAATGTCCTGTGGAGTGTTCTGGAAGGCTCTACCCCGACCTGGATTTTTTTCGGGCTTTATTTTTACGTTTTCGATAATCCTCGTTTTCACCTTTTCGACATTTTCAGGCAGACGCCTTTCAAAAATGGAAAAGATATCCAGGTCTGTTAAAAAACCTTCACTCAAGCTGGCCGCAATAAGGGCGGCTTTTTCTGTGATTCCTTCTTCTTGCGCAGTGAGCATCAGCCGGCTGAGGCGCGGAGAGAGTGGAATTCTGGCCATCTGACGTCCTGTGCTTGTTAAGGCACTGGAAATATTATTTTCACTCAGGGCTCCCAGATAAAAAAGAAGTTCTGTCGCATGCTGAAGGGCCACGGCTGGAGGGGATTTAAACCAGAAATGTTCATGCAAATTTTGGAGGCCCAAATTTTTAAGTTCTAAAATACTTTGCGAAAGATCTGTCTTTTCTATTTCAGCCGTATCGTAGGCAGGCCAGGCTTGAAATTGCCCTAAGGTATAGAGCCTGAAACAATAACCCGCTGAGGTCCTACTCGAGCGGCCGCAGCGTTGAATGGCGGAGGCCTGACTGATATTTTTAGTTTGAAGTTGCGCTAGTCCTGTCCACCAGGAAAAAGAGGCCTCACGCCTGAGGCCACTGTCGATCACGATATTCACATTTTCTAAAGTGAGAGAACTTTCAGCGATGTTGGTAGATAAAATGATTTTACGTCTTTTACCCGGTTCAAAAATAAGCGCCTGCGTTTCTTTGGCAAGATCGCCGTGCAGGGGAAGAATATCGAGAGGCTCTGATTTTACTTCGCGCTCTAAAATTTCCTGGCATTTTCGAATTTCACTCATACCGGGCAAGAAAACTAAAAGGTCTTTTCCTTGTTCAATCTTCAGGGCTTCTAACACGGCTTTTTTAATTAATTTATCTAAAGGCTCGTCTGAAGTTTTACTGAGATAAGTCAGCCGAGTCTCATAGAGCGCGGTTTCTAGCCTGAGAGAGTATGAGTTTGGAAGAAAAGAAAGGAGTGGTTTTTCGTCGAGTGTTGCCGACAGGATTAATAATTTCAGATCGGGTCTTTTTGTTTTTTGGAGATGCACCAAATAAGAAAGCGCCAAATCGGTGTGGAGATGACGCTCGTGAAATTCGTCTAAAATAATGATTCCTGCCTTGAAGGCCAGGGGATCTTCTGCCAGCAAACGCAGCAGCATGCCTTCGGTAAAAAACTTGAGCCGTGTTTTGGGGCCTATTCTTTTTTCGAAACGAAAATGATAGCCCACCTGTTCTCCGACTTCTTCTCCCAATTCCTGGGCCACACGCAGCGCTGCAAATTTTGCAGCCAGTCGGCGCGGAACCAAGACCCACACTTCTTGATTTTCCTGGAGGATCTTAGAGTGCAGGAGTGCTGGAGGGATGCGGGTTGTTTTTCCGGAACCGGGAGAAGCTTGGATAACAAGGCTTTGGTGGTGCTGTATTTTTTTTAAGATTTCCGGGAGGAGATTGTCGATAGGGAGAGTGTTCACTGACTAATTTATCAATTCAAACCCAGCTTCTAAAAAATCATTATCCAATGCGATTGCTTTTTGAACTTTCATTTTTTTCATGAAGGCGAAGCTGGAACAGTTAGCCTTTCTTAGATTTTCCAAGATATTGGTCGTGTTTTTTTGCAACGTCTGGAACGTCAGAAATAGAACCGACGAAGCTCGGAAGCATTTTTTTGTCTTTAGATTTTAATTTGAGGGAAAGTGTTAGCGCAAACTTGGCAATAATTTCTTTTCCGGTTTTTTTAGGAGTAAGTGCCAAAACTTCAAAAGTCTGATTTTGTCTTTCACCCGTGGCAATAGCTTTTTTCACCAAGGTATTTACCCGTTTGCCTTGCTTGCAAACGAAATGAACATCCGATTCTGCGCGCTTTAAAAAAGTAGCTTTGAAATCTTTGAAAATCAAAACCACATTCTTTCCGCTTTTTCGAATAGCTTCGGTGGCCATTAAACCGCAACCTAAATCAGCTCCCATGGCCAGCACGCCAAAGTACATGCTCCCTACGTGGTTCTTGGTGAGGTAATTGAGGGGGATGGAGACTTCGCATTCTTTATCATTGAGTTTTATCACACTGGGATTTGCGATAAAAAGCATGGGGATATTGAGCAGGCTGAAGCCCCGGATTTTTAGTGTGTCGATGATATTTTGGGTGTTGAACATAAAGTTTTCTGACATTGAAAGTGTAAGGGATGCAATGATTTTCTGATTTAAATTCAGGAAGTGAAAATATCCCCTTTCCAAAGAGATTTTAAAAAATGTTCCCAGGGATAAATACTGATTCCATCCGAAGTCTTTCTGGGTTCTGAGTCCAAAGAAACAATCGCGTATTTTTTAAGGAGACCTTCTTCTTTTAAAGCCCTTAAGCCTTTGAGATGTTTATCCTGAATTTGATCGCTGGATTTGATTTCCAGAGCAAGTTCGTTTCCTACAATAAGATCTACTTCAAACTGGGAGAGAGATCTCCAATAACAGAGAGGAAGTTTGAGGCGACTGTAACTCAAAAAGGCCCTTATTTCCTGTGTAATAAATTGTTCAAAAGCTTTACCAAACAACTCCGATTTATTTTCTATTTTACCTCGTCGACAGAGTGTATGGACTACACCTGTATCAAATAGATAATGTTTGATACGTGAAGTGGCTTTGCGTTTTTTTGTTTTTGTATACCCAGGCAGAGAAAATCCAATCAGGGTGTCTTCTAAAATCTGAATGTAATTTCGAACGGTTATTGGGGACACGCCGCAGTCACGCCCAAAGGATTCCAAATTGATTTCTTCACCATTCGACAAGGCAATGGCATCTAAAAATGAAACGAAGGCGGGCAGATTGCGAGTGAGAGATTCGGATTGAATCTCTTCTTTAATGTAGAGGGAAACATAATTTTCTAATTCTTCTGAAGGATATTTTGAATAATAGACATTGGGCAAGCCACCGCAATTTAAATATTTTAAAAGATTAAAATCGGGAATTTCATGAGAGGTGAGAGAAAATAGCTCGGCCTGCCAGGCTCTTCCCGCCAATAAATTTGCAGCTCCTCGCTTAAGCTTTCGGGCACTGCTTCCGGTGAGTAAAAAGGTTTTATTTTGTTCTTCAATTAAACGATGGACTTCATCCAAAAGAGAAGGAAGTTTTTGGATTTCGTCGATGACGATGAGTTTGTTTTGATTTCGATTTTCTTCTTCCAAAAGTCCAGGATCTTTTAATAGTCGTGAAAAAAGACGAGTGTCTAACAAATTATAAATACGGGCATCGGGGAGGTCTTTTTTTATTAAGGTGGTTTTTCCTGTGGCTCTGGGCCCAAAGAGAAAAAACGATTTTTTTTGCAGGAGTTTTTTTAAATTCAGAGTTCTTTTGAGGTATTCCATCCTATAACTGTATTATTGATTTTCATGAAAATCAATAAGAGAGATGTGCTTTTTTATAATAGCTTTAATATCTCTGTAATATCTTGAAAGCGTTTGTCGGGTTCTTTTTGAAGACAGCCGATCAAGATTTTAGATAAAACGGGGTCGGTATTTTTTGGAAGTTGTTTTTCGGTAATTTCAATTGTTTCCAAAACGATTAAAAGTTCTGTGTAATTTCTCGCAGGGTAGGGAAGTTGGCCTGTTAAAAGTTCATAAAAAATAACTCCCAAACTAAAGAGATCGGCACGCGAATCAAATTGTTCCTGTTTTACCAGTTCGGGTGCTGTGTAGATGGGAATAAAATGAAAGGTGCCATCGACAGCTCCGTGCAAGTTTTGCATCATTTGTACTCGAGAAAAATCGATGATTTTAATTTCGTTATTGTTTGAAAGAAGAATATTTCCAGGATTCAGATCACTGTGAATTAAGTTTAAATAGGAGTTGTGATGCAGGGCATGAATTGCAGAACTTACTTGTTGGAGCAGTGTTTTTAATTGTTTTGCTTTAAAAGCGGCTCGTTGTTTTAGTTTTATTTCATCCAATATTTCTCGAAGACTTCTCCCCTGAATGTATTCTAATACCAAAAATTTATCTTCGTCTTTTTCTATCCATTCGTAGGCTTGAATAAAAAATGGGTATTCCTTTAAGGTGCTGAGCGTCTCAAATTCGGATTTGAAAAGATCTAAAACATCCTGATCGTAAACGAAGGGAGTTTTGATTTTTTTGATAAGAACTTTCCTGGAGTTTTGATCTTCAGCCAAATAAAGAATGCTGAATTTTGTTTCTTTTATTTCTTTTAATAGGGAAAATTGCTGCAGGAGTTTATTCATGAAAACACTCAATGAGATCTTATCACAATTAGCTGTTCCCATTGTTGCAGTCACGGGTACCAATGGCAAGAGCTCAGTCTGTAAAATGATCGAAGAGATGTTGCTAGCAGCAGGGCAAAGAGTGTTTTTAGCCGGAGCAGAATTTGGGCCTATTGAAAAAATAGAAGGGAATGAAAGTAACTTTGATGTGGCAGTTTTGGAATTAAAAAGCTCTGTGCTTCAGAAGCTACCTAATCTGAAGCCTAAAGTCGCAGTACTGACCAGCTTGGTGCCTGCCCATTTCGAGCGACATGCTACGGTTTCAGAATATTTTGAGGCGAAAAAAAATAGTTTTCGAAATCAGGATTCAAATGACATTTTAATTTATAATGCCGAAGGCCAGCCAGCACGAGATTTAGTAGATAAAGCCTGGTCTAACAAAATTCCCTATACTTTAAACCAAGATTTACCACCTATCTTTCTCAGAAAAATTAATCATGAAATTAATTATGTTCAGAATGAAGTGATAGAAAAATTTTCTCTGGATCACTTTAAGTTGTTAGGGGAACATCAAAAGTTGAATGCGATGGCTGCTATTGCAGTGGTTAAATGTTTTCGTGTATCGCAACCATTAATCCAAAAATGTGTAGCGGGTTTTGAGTCACTTCCTGATCGCTTGAAGAAAGTGGGGGTGTGGCAGGAAAGGGCTTTTTTCAGTGATTTAAAGGCTGCTAATCCTTTAGCGACCGCTTGGGCAGTAAGTTCATTTAGGAATCCATTAATATTAATTATGGGAGGAGATGAGATAAGCGACGGGTATACAGATTTATGGGGAGTGGTTCAGCAAAAAGTGAAAAAAATAATATTTTTTGGCAAAGCCCGCTTTAGAATTTTTAATTTGTTTAAATCAAACAATCAAAACAATGTGAGGTGTTATACGGTGAGGTGTTTGCAAGACGCGATAAGACTCTCAAAGAAAAAAAGCGGAGAAGGAGAATGTGTGCTTATTTCCCCAAGTCACCCCTTAAATACAGACCTAATTTTAATAAAAGAACTGGAAAAAATTAATAATTGATACTCCCATCACCGTGTAGACTTGTGGGATAACCAGGCGAGTCTTTGACAAGATCCAAGTAATTTCCGTTTCTGACTTTAACGCCATCTGGATCATGTCTAGTATCGGTCCAACCATCTTCACCGCCTTGACCGAGGGTAAATATGGATCCTAGTATAGATCCAACGCCTCCCCCTTGCATATCGCGATTGCAAGGCATGGCAGAGAAGTCAGCAGGGTTTTGAGTAAGATCCGTATGATTTGTGCTGAGTTTAAAAGTGGCATCATTATAATTGAAAAAGTCTTGGAGCTTTCCTCCAATAGAAATTTGATTTTTTGGGCCTTCTTTTGGAGTTTCTACCTGATATCCTAATGCAGACAAGGCACCAGAAACTTTATCTCTCATTGTCGAAACTACTCCATCCATGGCTTTAAAGTCATCGTCTTCTCTTTTAAAATAAGAGACTGATTTTTGGGCATCCGCAAGCTTTGGTGGCGTCTCTGAATTACTGTACCAATCCGAGGTTTGCTGGTCCAGGGTTTGCTTTAATGTCTTCATGTTGTTGGTACGAAGATCCTGCTTGGCTTTGTAAGCATCAATATCTGTATCTGCCTTGGTTAAAGAGGTTACAAAACTCAGTACGTTATCGTCCGGGGTTTTAGGCAAGTTTTGTAAATCTATCCCTGCGTCTCCAGCTTTAGCCACTAAATCGGAAAGGCTAGTTTTTGTAGTTTCTGCGAGCTTAAAAACACTTTCTGGCAAATCTTTGATTTTGTTAAAAGAATCAGTGGCATCAGACAATAGGGTGTTTGCCTGATCATTTTGTTTCAAATCGAGTGAGGCTTTAGCTTTTTGCAGTTTATTAAGTAGATCGGTCTTTTCAGTGGCTGGTAACTTACTAGCCGTTACTTGTTTTTTGAGATCAGCGATTTGGGTTTGAGTGTCGGTGGTGGCGGCTTGGCCCGGATCATTGCTGAAGTCGACGACACCAGAAGAATCGGGAGCAAAGTCATTAGCGATGCTTAAAAGCTCAGAGTCCGAGGTGCCAGATCCTTGTGTCCCTTGTCCCATGGCGTTGAGTCGGCTTTGAAAATCGGTTCCTATGCTATCCGGGGAGGAAGGGTCCACTCCATTCGATGGAGTTGTGCCGGGTCCGACTGTTTGCGGATCAATAGACAAGTCCTGATTATTATTAACTGGCGTTGTTGAAGGGGGCCTGGTGTTGATTGTAGTGGGCATGGCTAAAATCCTTTTAAGACGGTTTTTGAAACACTAGAGATATTATCGCCCCATTATAAGGTAAAGTTGTGGGAAAAACAGGGAAAATAGGCAGTTCTTCGCTTTTTTTAGGAGGGCTTTTTAACTTTGAGCAAAAAAAAGAGGAGACCCTATTGAATGGTCTCCTCGATATTGGTGATTGGTGGAGCAATGGGTGCGAGCCATTGCTCCAGAGCGTCCCCAAAAGTTCAATGGTCGAACTTAAACCAAGGCATTATCCATCGCCCCGTATCTATCTTTGTTTTTTTAAACAAATCAACCGCTTATAAGCACAAAAGGTGAACTCTATGGAGAGTCATGACAACAGAGTTTTATCCGGTTACAAAGAGATTGCCTCTTTTTTGAGAGTATCTACTAAAACAGTCCAAAGATATTTAAGGGTCATTCCAGTTACGAGACTTGGCAGGAAGGTTATTATTTTAGAAGCTGATTTGATGGGGTGGGTTCAGGACAGAAAGCACAACAAGAGAAAAACCAGTAAATAGGAGGCAATAGGAGTATGCAATTGTTAAAGAAAGCTTAGGAAATAAACCCTAAAACTTGACTTTACAAGCATATCGCAATATTGCTATAATCATTATGCCGAACGTTGAAGTGATATTTTATCAGGAGCAAGATGGCTCTTCTCCTGTAAGAAAATGGGTTAATGAACTGCCGAATAAAATTCGCGCTAAAGCTAGAGTGCGAATTGAACGCTTGGCAGAACTAGGACACGAATTGAGAAGACCAGAGGCTGATTATCTCCGAGATGATATTTATGAACTCAGGTGGAGAGTTCAATCAGTCAATTATCGGATTTTGTATTTTTTTCATGGTCGTGAAGTTGTTGTTCTAGCGCAAGGTTTGACCAAGGAACGTGAAGTTCCTCCTGGAGATATTGATTTGGCAATTAAAAGGAAAAAGGAGTTTTCGAAAAATCCGAAACTCCATACGTATATTATCGGAGATTAAATTTATGGCTAAAATAAAAAGTGCTGTAGAAATTTTAAAAAGAGATTTCGCCAAAGATCCTGAATTAGAAAAACTCTATGAAGAGGAGAAAATCAATTTCTCTATCGCCCTCATCATTCGTCAATCCAGAGAAGCGGAAGGAATTACTCAAGCTGAACTTGCCGAACGTGTTGGCACGACTCAATCTGTTATTTCAAGACTCGAAGATTCTGATTATGAGGGACATTCTTTAACGATGCTGGATAAAATTGCACGGGCTCTCCACAGAAGACTCAGTATTGAAATGGAATCTGAAGATCATCATCGTTCCCGCTTTCTTGAATCTGATGGGAATCCATCTCATCTCTAATGAGTAGAGATCCTCTCTATTTATACAGTATGCCGATGTTCATTGGGTAAAATGGCCCAAAAAGTCCCTTTAAGTCCTACCTTGTCCGTTGAGTAAAAAGCTCCTTTAAGCGATTCTGTTTGAAATTCATTAATCAAATTTCAAACAGGAGCCTGCGTGAATATTCAGAAAAAGAACAATCATATTTATTTCGCTTTTCTGCTTTTTCTTCTCTGTTCAGTCCCCAGCTTTGCCTTCGCAGCCCCTGCTTGGGAAGGCGCTCTCAAAACCATTGTTGATTATGTCACCGGCAGTACCGCGCGCTACATCGCCATTTTGGCCGTTGTAGGGTTTGGTTTTGCAGCTTTCCTGGGACGAATCGCTTGGAGGCGGGCTTTAGAGATTGTTGTCGCAATTGCGGTGGTCTTTGGAGCCGCCAAGATCGTCGACATGTTTGCGGGTTCAGGTGGGCCCTAAATCATGAAGACTGAATCGGCTGATCTTCTTTTTCTGGGGCTGACAAGGCCGACGATGTTCCTAGGAGTTACGCAGTCTTTTTTCGTGATTAACGGTTTGATCAACACAATTTTATTTTTGGCTCTGAACTCGTTTTTACCGCTGATCCTCTTGCTGCCTCTGCTTCACGGGCTTGGATATATCGCATGTTTAACGGACGCACGAATTTTTGACCTTTGGTTTACTTATGCAAAAC